>DATELS010000393.1:0-7568 GCA_035276365.1 Thermoanaerobaculia bacterium | reverse complement strand
GCAGGAGGTTGTAGATCGCGTAGAAAAGCGAGCTCCCCTGCGGCCGCTCGAGAGCGCGAGCGAGGTGACGCACGAGCCAGCGGTTGCCGCGGCTGGTCTCGAACATGTTGCTCAAGCCGTACGTCCCGCGATTCTCGACATTGATGACAATCCTCGGCGCGCCTCCCTGCGCCACGAATCCCTCGGCGCCGAGGAGTCCGGCCTCTTCGCCGTCGTCGACGAGAAAGGCGACGGAGTTGTGAAAGCGCTCGCCGCGAATCGCGCGCGCGATCTCGAGCAGCGTCGCGATGCCCATGCCGTCATCGGACGCCCCTGGACCCGCGCCGACGGAGTCGTAGTGCGCGACGAGCAGCACCGCGGCGTTCGGCGCGCCGGCGAGGATGTTGTCGACGTTCGCGCAGACCGCGTGCGCGTTGCACGCGAAGGTGCGATGCACGTTGGCGGGATAGCCGAGGTCGCGGAAGCGCGCGACGATGCGATCGCGGACGCGCGCGTTCGCCGGCGAGGCGACGGGATGCGGTGTTTGCTCGGCGAGCGTCGCCCGCAACACGTCCATCGCGCGTGCCGCGGAGAACTCGCGCGGCGGCGCCGTCGCCGGCTTTGGCTCCGGCCCCCGAGCCCGCCACGTCGCGAGCGCGAGGACGGCCAGCAGCGGAAGAAAGACGCTCAGCGCGCGACGCATCCGCGCGATTCTAAGCGGACCGCAACCCGCGCCCGCCTTTCTCCGTACTCACGTGCATGAGAAAAGCCTTCCTCGCCGCCGCCCTCCTCCTGTGCGCCCTTTCCGTCCGCGCCGCGGAGCTGAAAGAACGCATCGACCGCACGTTCGATGTCCGCCCGGGCGCGAAGGTCTCGCTCTCGAACGTGAACGGCGGGATCAAGGTGACGGCGTGGGATCAGCCGCGCGTCCGCGTGATCGCGGACAAGGAAGTCCACGCCGACAGCGACGACGTGAAGCAGGCGTTGGCGGCGCTGCGCGTCGAGATGCAGCCGTCGAACGGCGGGCTCGTGATCACGACGCACTATCCGAAGAACGGCGACGGCGGCGGCTCGCTCTTCGACTGGCTCGTCGGCGACCACGTGTCGCGCAACGTCGAGTACGAGCTCATGGTCCCGCGCACGATGAACATCGAGATCGAAGACACGAACGGCTCGATCCGATTGTCCGAGGTGGTGGGGACGCACAATCTCGAGACGACGAACGGAAAGATCGAAGTGACGCGTTGCGGCGGCGCGGTCGAGGCGTCGACGACGAACGGCTCGATTCACGCCGAGCTGCTGACGGTGGCGAAGGGTCAGCCGCTGCGCTTCCATACGACGAACGGCCGTATCGAAGTCGTCGTGCCGCCGAACTTCGCGGCCGACGTCGACGCCGACACGACCAACGGCTCGATCTCGACCGACCTCCCAGTCGCGACGACGCACGTCGCCCGCAACTCGCTGCGAGGCACGATCAACGGCGGCGGCGCGCCGCTGCGCCTGCGCACGACGAACGGCGGGATCGAGATCAGGACGTCCGGGCGCTGATGACGAGGTAGTAGCTGCACGTGCCGCGGCCGCCGTTCGCGAACTGATGCGGCGTGTCGGCTTCGAAGTAGAGCGCGTCGCCGGCGGAGAGGCGGTACTCGTCGTCGCCGATCGTGACGGTCAGCTTGCCCTGCTCGACGACGAGGTGCTTCTCCGTTCCTTTGCGATACGGCGGGAGCTCACCCGAGCGCGCGCCGGGCGGGATGACGTGGCGCACGAACTCGATCGTGCGGCTCTCGAACGTCGGTGAGAGCAACTGACGCTCGAATCCGGTCTCGGGATCGCGGAAGGTCATGCGCCGGTCCTTCGGAACGATCACGACCGTCTTGCGCGCCTCTTCCACGCCGAGGAAGGCGGTGAGCGAGACGCGCAGGGCGGAGGCGATTTTCGCGGCCACGACGAGCGTCGGGTTCTTCTCGCCGCGCTCGAGCTTCGAGAGCATGGCCCGGCTGACGGACGACTGCTCGGCGAGCTCCTCGAGCGTGAGTCGCCGCTGCTGACGCAGCTCGCGGATGCGCGCCCCGAGCTTCGGCGCCTTCACCGCGTCTACCATAGTAGAATTCGTTCTACGAATGAGATGTCGCTCCTCACGCGAAGAATAACGGAGACGGACCATGACCTTCACGCGCGTTGCCGTTTCGATACTGCTGCTCACCACTCTGACGTTGCAGGCGCAATCGGTCGAGGGCTACTGGGAAGGCGCGCTCATCCGCGACGGCGCGGTGCGCATCGAGCGCGTCGACATCATCCGCGACGGCAACGCGCTGAAGGCGAGCGTGATGTCCGGCGACTGGCTCGCCGAGCGCGATGGCGTCGCGGTGACGCAGGACGGCGCGAACGTGCGCATCGAGATTCCGGACGAGCCGCTCGTGCTCGTGCATGACGCGGCGGTCGGCGAGATGATCGGAACGACCGCCGCCACGTCGACGCCGCCCGTGCGCGTGCATCTCAAGCGCGCGCTGCGCCCGCCCACTCCGGCCGTGCACTTCGAGGACGTGCGCTTTCCCGCGGGTGACATCACGATCGGCGGCACGATTGTCACGCCGGCGACGGCCGGTCCGCATCCGCTCATCGTCTGGCTGCACGGCCGCGGCGGCACGGTTCGCACCGGCTTTCGCGGCTTCGCGCGGCGCTTCGCGGAGCGCGGCGTGGCCAGCTTCATCTTCGATCGGCGCGGCAGCGGCGAGTCGACGGGCAACGAGAGCGTCGCGTCGACGTACGATCTCGCGAATGACGTCATCGCCGCGATCGAGTTTCTCGCGAAGCGTCCCGAGGTCGACCGCGCGCAAATCGGTTTGCGCTCCAACAGCGCCGGCGGTTGGATTGCGCCGATCGTCGTCACGCGCTCGAAGGTGCCGGTCGCGTTCGTGATCGCCGCCGTCGGTCCGGCGGACAGCGTGCGCGACCAGCAGGTGCACGTCGCCGAGTACAACATGCGCCGCGCGGGTGGATTCAGCGAGGACGAGATCGCCGCGGCGAAGGCGCACATGGAGCTCGTGCAGGACGTCGCATACACGAGCAAGGGCTGGGAGGCGCTGCGCACGTCGAACGAGCGCGCGAAGACGACGCGGTGGGCGAAGTTCGTCGACCTGCCGGACAGCGACGCGTACGAGGACATCCAGTGGGTGCGCCACAAGCAGTACGACCCCGGTCCCGACCTGCAGAAGATCACGGTGCCGTACCTCGCGTTGTACGGCGCGGCCGACTCCGTCGTGCCGCCGGAGATCAACGTGCCGAAGCTCGAGCGTTACCTGAAGGCCGCGGGCAATCGCGACTACAAGATCGTCGTGGTGCCCGAGGCGGGACATGGGTTGTCGATCGAAGACGGGGTCAGGAAGCTGCCGAAGGACGACTACTACTGGATGTGGTCCAAGGCCGCGCCGCTCGCGATCGAGACGCAGTTCGCGTGGCTACTGGCGCACGTGAAGACGGCGAAGTGAACGGCGGCGGCGCGTGCCGCACGGAGCCGAGCAGCGATGCGTGCGGCGCAGCGTCATCACAATCGCCGGCACGCGCAGGAATCGAAAGAGATCGACCGGCGCGGCGGGGAAGAAGTTCATCGTTGCGGCGAGCAGTGCCGCGCGGGCGTCTTTCGTGATCATTCCGGAGTGATGTACGCCGCCGTGATTCCGCCGTCGACCAGGAACGTCGACCCGTTCACGTACGACGACTCATCACTCGCCAGAAACACCGCGGCGTTGGCCATCTCTTCCGCGCGCGCGAAGCGTCCCGGCGGAATGTGCACGAGCCGCCGCTGCCGCCGCGCGGGATCGGCGAGCAGCTCCGCGAGCAGCGGCGTCTCCACCGGTCCGGGACAGAGCGCATTCACGCGGATGTTCTGTCGCGCGAACTCCACCGCGATCTCGCGCGTCATCGCCAGCACGCCGCCCTTGCTCGCCGTGTACGCGATCTGCGGCACCGCCGCGCCCATCACCGCCACGAACGACGCCGTGTTGATGATCGAGCCACCGCCTGCGCGCTGCAGCGCGGGGATCTCGTACTTGCATCCGAAGAACACGCCTTTGAGATTGATGTCGATGACGAAGTCCCAGATCTCCTCGCTCGTCGTCGTCACCGACTCGTCGTCCGCGTGAAAGACGCCGGCGTTGTTGAACGCGATGTGCAGCGCGCCGTACGTTTCCTCCGCGAACTTCACCATCGCCTCGGAGTCACTCGCTTTGGCGATGTTCGCCGCGAACGCGCTGGCCGTGCCGCCGGCGTCGGTGATCTCCTTGACTGTTGCTTCGGCCGTTTCGAGTTTTAGATCGACGACGACCACCTTCGCGCCTTCTTGCGCGAAGCGAAGGCATGATGCCTTCCCGATGCCCGAGCCGCCGCCGGTGATGAGCGCAACCTTGTCTTTCAGTCTCATGCTTGTTCGAAATACCTTCTGCGTTCCCAGTCCGTGACTGTCGCGTCGAACTTCCGTTGTTCCGTGCGGAAGAAGTGGAGGTAGTGGTCGATCACGTTCGCGCCGAACGCCTCGCGCGCGAACGCGCTGCGGTCGAGCTCCGCGATCGCTTCGTTGAGTGAGTGCGGGACTTGCGGCAGATCCTGCGCGCCGTACACGTCGCCTTCGTACGCGGGCGGCGGCTCGATCTGCTTCTCGATGCCGTCCAGTCCCGCGGCGAGCGTCGCGGCGAAGGCGAGATAAGGATTCGCGTCCGCGCCCGCGGTGCGGCATTCGATGCGCAGCGACGAGCCGTGGCCGACGATGCGGAAGCCCGCGGTGCGATTGTCGTAGCTCCAGGCGATCCCCGTCGGCGCGAACGAGCCCGCGACGTAGCGTTTGTACGACGCGGGATACGGCGCATAGAACGCGAACAGCTCGCGGATGTGCGCCATCCAGCCGCCGAGGAACCAGCGGAAGAGGGGAGAGCACTCGATGGGGCCGAGGTGATCCGTACCCTTGAAAAGCGGCTCGCCCTTCTTCGACCAGAGGCTTGCGTGGATGTGGCAGCTCGAGCCCGCGTAGCGCTCGTCCCACTTCGCCATGAACGTGATCGCGCGTCCCTGCTGCCACGCGATCTCCTTCGCCGCGTGTTTGTAGATCGTGTGGCGGTCCGCCATCTCCAGGAGGTCCGCGTAGCGCAGGCCGATCTCCTGTTGTCCCGGTCCCCACTCGCCCTTCGACGACTCGACCGGGATGCCGGAGCGTTCGAGGTGGCGCCGGATCGCGCCGATCAGCGGCTCTTCCTTCGTGCCCTGGAAGATGTGGTAGTCCTCGATGAGCCGGCCCATCGGCTCGAGGTTCACGAAGCTCTTGCGCGCGACGTCCTCGTACGAGTCCTTGAACACGTACAGCTCGAGCTCCGACGCGCCCATCGCCGTGTAGCCGCGCTCCGCGGCGCGCGCGAGCTGCGTGCGGAGAATCCCGCGCGGCGCGTACGGCACGAGCTCGTCGCGCTCTTCCTCGTACACGTCGCAGAGCACGAGCGCGGTCTTGTCGAGCCACGATGCGATGCGCAGCGTGTTGAAGTCGGGCACGGGATGAAAGTCGCCGTAGCCTTTCGCCCAGCTCGTGAACTGATAGCCCGGCACCGGCTCCATGTCCATGTCGCACGCGAGGAGGTAGTCGCACGCGTGGATGCCGGCCTCCGCGACTTCGTCGAGGAAGAAGCGCGCGACGATGCGCTTGCCGACGAGGCGGCCGTACATGTCGGGGAAGACGACGAGCACCGTGTCGATGTCGCCGTTCGTCACCGCGCGTTTCAGTTCGTTGAGATCCATCAGCTCACATCAATGTAAACGGACTTCCATTCCGTGTAGTGGTCGAGCGCCTGCAGGCCGAGTTCGCGTCCGAGGCCGCTTTTCTTCACGCCGCCGAAGGGACCTTCGAGATGGACGCTGCTGCCGGAGTTGATCGAGAGGTTCCCGGTCTCGACCGCGCGCGCGACGCGCATCGCCCGGGCGATGTCGCGCGTCCAGATCGAGCCGGAGAGACCATACATCGAGTCGTTGGCCATGCGCACGGCTTCCTCTTCGTCCGCGAACGGCATCACCGTCACGACCGGCCCGAAGATCTCCTCGCGGACGATCTTCATCTCCGGCTTCGCGTCGAGGAACACGGTGGGCGCTAGGTACGAGCCCGCGCCTTCGCGCGGCGAGCCGCCGCATGCGAGCGTCGCGCCTTCGCTGCGACCGGCGGCGATGTACTCGAGCACGCGCTCGCGATGCGCGGTCGTGACGAGCGGTCCCATCTCCGTCTTGTCGTCGAGCGGATCGCCGACGCGCGTCGCGTTGAACTTCTCGACCAGCGCTTTCGAGAAGCGGTCGTAGAGCGACTGTTGCACGAAGACCCGGCTGCGCGCGCAGCAGTCCTGTCCCGCGTTGCCGAGTGCGCTGGAGGCGGCGGAGGCGACGGCGCGGTCGAAGTCGCAGTCTTCGAAGATGAGATTCGGCGACTTGCCTCCGAGCTCCAGCGAGACGCGCTTCACGTCATCGGCGGCGAGGCGCATCACGTTCGTGCCCACTTCCGTCGACCCGGTGAAGGCGATCTTGCGCACCAGCGGATGCGTGACCAGCGCCTCGCCGATCTGCGAGCCCGAGCCGGTGACGACGGTGAAGACGCCTTTCGGAAATCCCGCCTCGAGTGCGAGCTCCGCGAGGCGCAGCGCGGTGAGCGGCGTCTGCTCCGCGGGCTTGAGCACGACCGTGTTGCCCATCGCCAGCGCGGGCGCGGACTTCCACGACGTGATCGCGATCGGGAAGTTCCACGGCACGATGATCCCGCAGACGCCGATCGGCTCGCGGAACGAGAGCAGCACGCCCGGCGCCGCGGCGGGGAGCGTTTGCCCGGCGATCTTGTTCGTCGCGCCGCCGTAGAACTCGAAGCAGTCCGCGGCGAGCGAGACCTCGTCGCGCGAGTCGCGAATGGGCTTGCCGACGTTGCGCGACTCGAGCGTCGCCAGTTCGCTCGCATGCTCGCGGATCAGTGCCGCGAGGCGGATCATGATGCGCCCGCGCTCGCGCGTGTTGATGCGACGCCACTCGCCGCGAAACGCGCGCTCCGCGTCGCGGACGGTGCGGTCGAGATCCTCGACGCTCGCGCGTGGGACATCCTGAAGAGGTTTGCCGGTGGCGGGCTCAATGAGTTGCGTCACGGTCGCGCTCTCTGCAAGATTCACGTCAGTCCGGCGCGGGCATCTCCGTCACCGGATCGCCGCTCATCGTATGCCACGCGATCGCGGCCAGCACGATCGCGCCGCCCGCGATCGCGAACGCGGACGGACGTTCGCCGAGGAACAGCAGCACCCAGATCGGATTCGCGACCGGCTCCAGCATTCCGGTCAGCGACGCCTGCGTCGCCGTCACCGACTTCAGTCCGCGCACGAAAAACGCGTACGCGAGGCCGATCTGGAACACGCCGAGAAACACGAACGTGATCAGCGACCGCTGCGTCAGCGCGAGATCGTGCGCGACGAACGGCAGGAGCGCCAGCGCCAGCGCGACGTTTCCCCACGTCACCGCCGCGCGCGATGCGTCGTGCTCGCGGCGCAGCGAGAGAATCAGTCCGGCGAAGAAAAAGCTCGAGACCAGCG
>DATELS010000392.1:0-7407 GCA_035276365.1 Thermoanaerobaculia bacterium | reverse complement strand
AGCAGCTCTTTCCGTTCGGCCAGTCGCGTTGTGACGTGTTGGTGTCGAGAGTGCTCTCGATCATCGGCGCCTCCACTCCCACGGAGTAAGCTGACGCGCATGCGCCGCTCTCTCTCGCTGCTGGTCGTCATCGCGCTCGCGTCGTCCGCCATCGCGGCCAAGCATCGCGCGGTGCGGCATCCGAGTCCCGCGACGATCAGCGTGGCGAATGACGCGTACTTTGTCGCGCGCGGCGGCACCCTCGTGCGCGCGGCGCAGGCGGGCGTGCTCGCGAACGATCTCGAGGTGGAGTCGAAGCCGCTGACCGCGATTCTCGTCAGCTCGACGACGCACGGGACGATCGCGTTGAGTTCGGACGGCGGCTTCACGTACGTCAACGACGGATCGTCCGCGACGACGGACGCGTTCACGTACAAGGCGAGCAACGGCGTGAGCACGTCGGATGCGGCGACGGTCACGATCGCGATCACGGACGCGGCGCCGGTGGCGTTGAACGACACGTTCAGCGCGACCGCGGGCGGCACGACGTCGATCGCGGCGCCGGGCGTGCTCGCGAATGACACGCGGAACTCCGCGACGATCGCGAGCTTCGGTGCGAACGGCACGGAGCAGACGGTCGCCGGCAACCCCGCGACGACGACGCAGAACGGAAGCGTGCGCCTCGCCGCGGACGGCGCCGTGACGTACACGCCGGCCGCGAGCTTCCTCGGCGCGGACACGTTCAAGTACGTGCTCACGAACTCCGGCGGCAGCTCGACGGCGCAGGTGACGATCAATGTGGTGCCGCAGGTGCCGGTGGCGATCGACGATGCGTACACGACGCCGCAGAACACGCCGCTCAACGAGCCCGCGCCGGGCGTGCTCGCGAACGACACGCTGAACAACGCGACGCTCGTGAGCTACGGCAACACGACCGGCGGCGAGCAGTCGAATCCGGGCAACTCGACGCCGACGGAGAAGAACGGCGGCATCCGCATGAACGCCGACGGCAGCTTCACGTACACGCCGCCGGCCGGCTTCTCGGGCACGGATACGTTCAAGTATCGCGTCGCGAATGCGGGCGGCGGGTCGACGGCGACGGTGCGCATCACGGTGCAGGCGCCCGCGGGTCCGGACTTCACCGTGACATCGCCCGGCTTCGCGTACGTGTTCACGGGCGTGTCGGGACAGAATCCGGTCCTGACGCTGAAGCGCGGCCGCACGTACGTCTTCCAGATCAATGCGGACGCGATCCATCCGTTCGAGATCCTCGACGCGCCGAATGGCGCCGTCGACAACAACAACATCTCGCGCGGCACGCTGACGTTCACGGTCCCGAACACGGCGGCGAGCTATCGCTATATCTGCTCGCTCCACGGCTTCGGCAACGTGATCCAGACCGTGCCTTAGCCGACACGGCGAGGCACCTGCGGTTGCTGCAGGAACCGCTGCGAAGCAGCTTCGTGACATGCTTTGCCGATGACGGCTTCGGTCTTTGTCGGCGTGAGCGTTGACGGGTTTCTAGCGCGTCCGGATGGCGCGCTCGATTTTCTTCCCGAGAACGCCGAGCCGCACGGGTATGAGGAGTTCATCGCCGGCGTCGATGCGATCGTGATCGGGCGCAAGACGTTCGACATCGTGCTCGCGTTTCCGGACTGGCCGTATGGCAGCAAGCGCGTCGTCGTCTTGAGCAGCGGGACGATCGATGATCCGCGCGTCGAGCACATGTCGGGCGCGCCGGCGGAGATCGTCGCGCGGCTCGAGGCCACCGGCGCGAAGCATCTCTACATCGACGGCGGGATCACGATTCAGGAGTTCCTGCGCGCCGGAATGATCGATCGTCTGATCGTGACGCGCGTGCCCGTGCTCATCGGAGAAGGCATTCCGCTCTTCGGGAAACTGGCGGCGGACGTCCAGTTGCGCCACGTCGCCACGCGCGCGTTTCCGAGTGGGCTCGTGCAGAGCGAGTACGAAGTGTTGTAGTCGCGGTGCGTTTCTTGCTGCGCGTTTTTCCATGCGCAGCGCGATTGCAGTCCTCGTCGTCCTCGTCACGACCGTTTCTGCATTCGCGGGGCCGGCGATCCACGAGATCGCGCCGGCGTCCGTGCCGGTGCGCAGCGGCGAGCAGTTCGTGCGCATCACCGGCGCCGACCTCGCCTCCGCCGTCATCTTCGATGGACCCGCGGGTCGCGTCGAGATCAAGGCGCAGTATCCGATCTGGAGCGACGTCCTGTACGTCTGGGTGCCGCCGAACGTCGTCGACACCGAAGGCGTGTACTCCGTCTTCGTGCGCGGCGAGCAGGGCGAGAGCAACGCCGTGCGATTCGAAGTCACGCCGGCCGAGCCGATCCCGTTCGCGTTGCGCGTGCACGATCCGATCGTGGCCGAGGCGGAGACGCGCGATGGCGCGGTCGTGCCGTACGAGATCATTCCGTTCGGCGGCAAGGATGCGAATGCCGACGTGCATTGCGATCATCCGTCGGGGTCGCTGTTCCCGATCGGGACCAATCCCGTGTTCTGCACCGCCGACAATCGCTTCGGCGAACATGCCGAGGTACGGTTCCGCGTCATGGTGTACGACACGACCGTCCCTGCGCTGCATCTGCCTTCGCGCATCGTCGTGAAGGCGGAGAACGACGACGGAAGCGTCGTCGACTATGAAGCGACGGCACACGACGCGATCGACGGCGACCTCCCCATCGACTGCAAGCCTCCCTCGGGATCGCGCTTTCCGATCGGCGTCACCAATGTCCTCTGCTCCGCGCGCGACCACAGCTCCAACCTGGCCGAGGCGTCGTTCCCGGTCGAGGTGAGACGCGAGGAAGAGCACGGCGAGCTCACGATTCACGTGCCCGACGACATCGTGGCCGAGGCGACGAGCGGCGCCGGAGCGAGCGTGACGTTCACCGTCACCGCATCCGACAGCAGCGCGACCATCGTTTGCGATCCCGCGAGCGGCTCCACCTTCCCGCTCGGCACGACCACCGTCTCGTGCACGGCGACCGACAACTTCGGGCAGCACGCCAGCGACTCGTTCCGCGTCACCGTCAACGACACCACCGCGCCCACGCTCTTCCTCGAAGACGTGCGGGCCGAGGCATCGGAGGGAAGCGCGGAGGTCACGTATGCGCCGCGCGCGGTCGATCTCGTCGACGGCAACGTCTCCGTCTCCTGCACTCCGCCTTCCGGCACCCGCTTCCCGTTCGGCGACACGAACGTGCAATGCACCGCTACGGATGCGCACAACAACACCGCGAGCGGCGGGTTCGTCGTGCACGTCGTCGACACGATGCCGCCGATCATCACGTCCCTCACCGCGTCGCCGAACATCCTCTCGCCCGCGAATCACAAGCTCGTCGACGTCGAGCTGACCGCCGACGTCGTCGACGCGAACGATCCGATGCCGCAATGCAGCGTCGTGACGGTGACGGCGAACGAAGCCATCAACGCGCCGGGCAGCGGCAGCACCGACTTCGACTGGCTCATCACCGGCGCGATGACCGTGCAGTTGCGCGCGGAGCGCAGCGGCAACGGCAGCGATCGCGTGTACACCGTGCACGTCGCGTGTAGCGACGCGTCGGGCAACGAGGCGATGGACACGACGACCGTGAAGGTGCCGAAGGGCAACCCGAACGACAGCGCGACCGGCGCGCCGAAGCCGTCGAAGCGAAGGAGTGTGGGACGGCGGTAGCCGGTTACTCCGTAGCCTCGAACATCCGCCGCAGCGCGCGCTCCGCGGGCACGCGCACCTCCTCGGGCACATCGATCTCGTAGCGCAGGTGCAGCAGCGAGTCGCGCACGTCCTCGAGAGTCGTCACCTTCATGAACGTGCAGAGCTTGCAGCCCTTCACGAACGTCTTGTCCGGCACTTCCATCGCCAGGCGGTCGGAGAGTCCGCACTCCGTGACGACGAGGAAGCGCGACGCGGGACGCTCCTTCGCGTAGCGAACCATGCCCGACGTCGACAGCACCGCGTCGGCGAGACGGGCGACGTCCGGACGGCACTCCGGGTGGACCAGCACCTCCAGCTCCGGATCCGCCTCCCGAATGCGTTGCACTTCCTGCGGCGTGATCTGTTGGTGCACGTAGCAGAAGCCGTCCCAAGGGATGATGTTCTTCTCCGGCACCTGTTCCGCGACATGATTCGCGAGATTGCGATCGGGGACGAAGAGGATGTTCTCGTTCTTCAGCGTGCGCACGACCTTCGACGCGTTCGCCGACGTGACGATGATGTCGGACAGCGCCTTCACCGCCGCGGTCGTGTTCACGTAGCTCACGACGGCGAGGTCGGGATACTGCGCCTTCAACTCCGCGATGCGCGCGGTGAGGTCTTCGACCGGCGCCGAGTCCGCGAGCTGGCAGCCGGCCATCATGTTCGGCAACAGCACGGTCTTCGATGGATTGACGATCTTCGCCGTCTCGGCCATGAAGTGCACGCCGCAGAACTCGATGATGTCCGCATCCTTGACCTTCGACGCCATGAGAGCGAGCTCGAGCGAGTCGCCGACGAAGTCCGCGACCTTCAGGATCTCGGGACGGTAGTAGTTGTGCGCGACGATGACGGCGTTGCGCTGCTTTTTCAGTTGGCGGATCTCGTCGTGCAGCACCTCGAACTCGCGGACTTCGTCCGCTGAATATTCGTACGTCGTGACCCGGCTCAGCTCGTCGTAAAGCGTGGACATGGTTCTCCTTGTTTCAATTCACGTTCCGCTTCAACAACACGACGGTCGCGCCCCATCCCCCGCCCGATCCATCCGCGTCGTGGTACTCCGCGACGCACTCCAGCTCGGCGAGCAGCGAGCGGATGCGCTCGCGCTGCACGCCGACGCCGCGTCCGTGGATGAGCCGCACCTGCGCGAAGCCGCGCGCGTGCGCCTCCAGCAGATACTCGCGCGCGACGTCGCGGATTTCCGCCGGACGGAACGGGTGCAGGTCGAGCGTGTCGGTGATCGGAATCGCGATCGGCTCGTCGTCTTCCAACGCCGCGCATTCTAGGCGATACTTTCCGCATGGTCCTCTTCAACCACGCGACCCGCGAGATGACGGCCAAGATCGTCTATTACGGCCCCGGTCTCTGCGGAAAGACCACGAACCTGATGGTCATCTTCGACAAGCTCGACCCGAAGTCGAAGGGGAAGATGCTGTCGCTCGCGACGAAGACGGACCGCACGCTGTTCTTCGATCTCCTCCCGGTCGACATCGGCAAAGTCGGCCCCTTCAATCTGAAGATTCAGCTCTACACGGTGCCGGGCCAGGTCTTCTACAACGAGACGCGCAAGCTCGTCTTGAAAGGCGCGGACGCGGTCGTGTTCGTCTCGGACTCGCAGCCGGCGATGGTGGACGCGACGCGCGAGAGCTTCGCCAACCTCCTCGAGAATCTCGAGGAGAACCAGATCGATCCGAACGACACGCCGATCGTCATTCAGTTCAACAAGCGCGACATCCCCGGCGTCCTCCCCGTCGAACAACTCCAGGAGCTCCTCGGCTTCGAAGGCTATCCATACACGGAGGCGTCGGCGCTGAAGGGCGAAGGCGTGATGGAGACGTTCCGCCTCGTCTCGAAGATCACGGCGAAGCATCTCTTCGCGCGCCTCAAGGCGAAGAGCGAGCCGGTGAAGCGCACGGCGGCGCCGGCCGCGGCGAAAGTCGCGGTGAAGGCGAAGCAGGAAGCCGCACCGGTGATCGAAGAGACGCCGGCCGAGCCGATCGAGGCGCCGAATCCGTTCGCGGACTCGGTCCCGTTCCCCGATGCCGGCACCTCGCCCGCCGACTACGAGAAGGCGGAGGAAGTGTCGCTCGAGCAGTTGCTCGCCGAAGGGCGCACGCGGCCGGAAACGTTCTCCGGAACGGTGCCGGTGCCGATCGATGAGATCGAAGAGCTCGGCGCGGAGCATCTCGTCGACGACGCGCCCGCGGTCGCGGTGATGGAGCCGCCGAAGCCCGAGCCCGCGCGCGCGGTTGCGTCCGTCGGCGATCCCGCGGTTGCCGATCTCGAGCGTCAGGTGGCAACGCTGCGCGGCGAGCTGCAGGCCGTGCTGCGCGAGCTCGACGCGATGCGCGAGCGCATCGTGTCCGCGCTTCGCGAATAGACAGCCCGTCGCGCTGTTGTACCGCGCATCACACATTGCTCACGCGAGCGCCTTTAGAATCTCGCGCCGTCAGAACATTTCGGAGGAAAACGAACCATGCGCCGTTCTCTCACGATGTTGCTGTGCCTTTCTCTCGCGCTCGCCGGCTGCAAGGCGAAAGAGCTCGCCGAGAAAGCGTCGATTTCGAAGGAGCTCGACAACGTCGGCACGACCGATCTCATGAAGCAGGTCGCGGACGACAAGTACACGCCGCCCGCGGACGGACGCCTTTCGGACGCGCAGATTCAGATGTATCTGAAGGTGCGCGAGCATGAGAAGAAGATCGCCGAAGTGGCGAAGGCGGAGATGAAGCAACACGCGGAAGAGGCGAAGAAGAAGGACGAGCACTCGCTCGGCTCGCTGGCGGACGGCCTCAAGGCCATGGGCTCGGCCGCCGACTTCCTCACTGCCGACATCCGCGCCGCCAAAGACCTCGGCTACAACACGCAGGAGTATCTCTGGGTGAAGCAGCAGGTGCTCGCCGTCTCCACCGCCGCGATGGCGCAGAAGTTCAACGAGACGATGACCGCGAACTTCGACAAGGCGTACGGCGAGGCGAAGAAAGCGTACGACGAGGCGAAGGACGAGACGACGAAGAAGCTCTACGCCGACGTGCTCGCGGGCTACGACAAGTCGCGCCAGGAGCTGAAACAGAAGCAGACCGAGGACCCGGCGCTGAGCTTCAATCGGCAGATGCTGTCGAAGTACGAGAGCGCGCTCAACGCCTTCGCGAGCGAGCTCGAAAAGTACGAGGACAAACCGGGCGAAGTGAAGAAGTCGATGCAGGAGTGGGAAAAGCAGAACGCGGCGGCCGCGAAGAAATGATGTTGCTGGTTCCTGGTGACTAGTTGCTTGTGGTGTTTCGCGAGAGCCCACAAGCAACTAGCAACCAGCAACAATTCGTAATGACGACGCAACGCGCCACGCTCCGCTGCTCACTGTGTGATTGGTCATCGCCAATCGACAACCTCTACAACCTCTGCCCGGTCGACAGTGCACCGATCCTTGTGCAGTACACATTCGCCGATCCGCCGCGGCTGCGGCAGCGGTCGGACATGTGGCGTTACCTCGATGTGCTTCCTGCCGACGCCGAGCGTGATGTCGTCACGCTCGGCGAAGGCTTGACGCCGCTCCTCCCCTCGCGCGAGCGCGACAACGTCTTCATCAAAGACGAGTCGAAGAATCCGACGCGCTCGTTCAAGTCGCGCGGCATGGCGGCCGCGGTGACGATGGCGAAGAAGCTCGGAGCGCAGAGTCTCGCCGCGCCGACCGCGGGCAACGCGGGCGCGGCGCTGTCCGC
>DATELS010000391.1:0-12823 GCA_035276365.1 Thermoanaerobaculia bacterium | reverse complement strand
GGGCGGGGGCGCCGTCCACCACCAGCTTGACTGAGCCGGCGGAGAGAGAGATTTTCTTCAGCGAGAAGCGCGCGCCGCTGCGGCCTACCGCGGCGAGGATGCGGCCCCAGTTTGGGTCGCCGCCGTGGAGCGCGGTTTTGACGAGCGGCGATGTCGCGATCGCGTGGGCGGCGAGTTTCGCGTCGCGGTCGCTCTTCGCGCCCGTGACCTCGAGCTCCATCACGCGCGTTGCGCCTTCGCCGTCGCGGACGATGCGCCAGGCGAGGTCGCGGCAGATCGCGTCGAGCGCGCGTTGGAAGTCGGTCAGATCGTCGCGTGTCGCGTTGCCGAGTTTTCCGGACGCCATCACGAGCACGGTGTCGTTCGTCGACGTGTCGCCGTCGACCGAGATCGAGTTGAAGCTCTGGTCGACCGCGGACTTCAGGCAGCGCTGCAGCGTCGCGGCGTCGACGTTCGCGTCCGTCATCACGAACGCGAGCATCGTGGCCATGTTCGGATGAATCATGCCCGCGCCCTTCGCCACGCCGACGAGGCGTCCGCGCTTGCCGCCGAGGGTGAACGTCGCCTGCGCGACTTTCGGTCCGACGTCGGTCGTGAGAATCGCGTGGGAGAGCGCGTCGACGCCACCGGTCGACAGGCGGCTGATCGCGTCCGGGAGAAAGTCGCGCACCTTCTTATCCGGGAGCACGACGCCGATGACGCCCGTCGACGCGAGAAAGACCTCGTCTTCTTCGCAGCGCACGAGCTCCGCGGCGCGGACGCGCACCCGCTTCGCGGCGTCGAGTCCTTCTTTGCCCGTGACCGCGTTCGCGCAGCCCGCGTTCACGACGACGGCGCGTACGCGTCCGCCGCTCTTCTTCAGCGACGCCTTCGACAGCACGACCGGCGCGGCCTGAAACTTGTTCTGCGTGAACACGGCGGCCGCGGTCGCGCCGTCGGGCGCGACGATGATTCCGAGGTCGGGACGCTTTTTGCGGATGCCGGCGCGCACGCCGGAGGCGAGAAAGCCTTTCGGGAGTTTCACTGCAGCTCCTCCAACGCTTTCTCGGCCGCGTCGACGACGCGCGACGGCGCGGTGCCGCCGAGAACATTCTTCTTCGCGAGGACGTCATCGACGCTACGCGTCGAGTGCTTCCCGCCGCGGCTCACAATCTCGTGCGCCTCGCGGAACGGCACGCCTTGCGCCGCCAGTTCATCCGCGGCGTCGGTGGCCATCAGCAGCGGACTGCCTGCCGCGGCGCGCATGCGCTCGCGATCGAGCTTCAGTCCCGCGACGAGCGCGGTCAGCGCGGGCAAGAGCACCGCCAGCGTCGCGCGCGTGCGGAACAGCGGCTCCTTGTCGAGTTGCAGATCCTTGTTGTACGCAAGCGGCAGTCCCTTGAGCAGCGCGACGAATCCCGTCAGCTCGCCGAGCGCGCGCGCGGCGTGACCGCGCGTCAGCTCGAGCACGTCCGGATTCTTCTTCTGCGGCATGCGCGACGAGCCGGTCGCGAGCGAGTCCGGCAGCTCCGCGTACGCGGCCTCGTCGCTCGTGATGAAGATGAGATCTTCCGCGAGACGCGAGAGATGCGTGAGCAGGAGCGATGACGCGAACAGATACTCCGCCGCGAAGTCGCGATCGGAGACGGCGTCGAGCGAGTTCGCGGTCGCGCGGGCGAAGCCGAGGGACTGCGCGAGGCGTTCGCGATCGATGGAGAGCGGCGTGCCCGCGAGCGCGCCGGAGCCTAGCGGGCACTCGTCGCCGCGCGCGTGCGCGTCGGTGATGCGCGAGAGATCGCGCCGCAGCATCTCGACGTACGCGAGACACCAATGGCCGAACGTCACCGGCTCCGCCTGTTTGAGATGCGTGTAGCCGGGCATCGGCGTCGCGGCCTCGTCGACCGCGCGCTGCGCGAGTGCGCGCGCGAGCGACGTCGTCAGCGCGACCGCGTCGTCGCACGCGTGCTTGAGCCACAGCTTCAGATCCGTCGCCACTTGATCGTTCCGCGAGCGTCCCGTGTGCAGCTTGCCCGCGAGCGGGCCGAGCGTCTCGCGCAATTTCGACTCGACGTACGAATGCACGTCCTCCGCATCGCTCTCTTCGAGCGTGATCACGCGCAGCGCCTGCACGAGCGCATCGCGCTCGTCCGACGTCAGCACGCCCGCGAGCGCGAGCTCGTGCGCCCACGCGATCGAGCCCTCCACGTCCTCCGCGAGCAGCTCGCGATCGAACGCGAACGAGTCGTTCAGCGCGCGCAGGAGCGCGGACGGCCCTTCGCTGAACCGTCCTCCCCACATCGTCACTGAGCTTTCTCCAATTTCATCGGCGAGATGCGCTTCGTGCCGCGCAGTTGCAGTCCGAACAGCTTGATGAAGCCCGCGGAGTCCTTGACGTCGTAGCCGGTCATGTCGAAGGACGCGAGGTTCTTCGAGTAGAGCGAGTACGGCGACTTGCGTCCGACCACCGTCGCGTTGCCCTTGTACAGCTTCATCGTGACGGTGCCCGTGACCTTCTCCGCGAGCACGGTGGCGAACGCGTCGTACGCCTCGCGCAGCGGCGAGAACCACTGGCCGTTGTAGACGAGCTCCGCGTAACGCGTGGCGATGCGCTCCTTCTCGTGCGCGCTGTCGCGATCGAGCACGATCGACTCGAGCGCCTTGAGCGCGTTGACGAGCAGCGTGCCGCCGGGCGTCTCGTACACGCCGCGCGATTTGATGCCGATGAGCCGGTTCTCGACGATGTCCGCGCGGCCGACGCCATGCCGTCCGCCGATTTCATTCAGCATCTGCACGAGCTTCGCGGGCGAGAGCTTCGCGCCGTTGACTTCGACGGGCACGCCTTCGACGAATCCGATCGTGACTTTCTCCGGCTCGTCCGGCGCATCCATGGGATCGACGGTGAGCTTGAACATCGACGCTTCGGGCTCGAACGACGGGTCCTCGAGCGGTCCGCCTTCATGCGACAGATGCCAGAGGTTGCGATCGCGCGAGTACGGATCTTTCTTCGTGACGGGGACCGGGATGCCGCGCTCCGACGCGTAGTCGATCGCGTCTTCGCGCGAGACGATGTCCCACTCACGCCACGGCGCGACGACTTTCAGTTCCGGCGCGAGCGCCTGATACGCGAGCTCGAAGCGCACCTGATCGTTGCCCTTGCCGGTGCAGCCGTGCGCGAGCGCATCGCATCCGGTCGCGAGCGCGACTTCGACCTGCTTGCGCGCGATGAGCGGACGCGCGGTCGATGTGCCGAGCAGATAGTCGCGCTCGTAGATCGCGCCGGCCTTGAGCACGGGGAAGAGGTAGTCCGCGGCGAACTCCTCTTTCGCGTCGACGAGATGGAAGTCGCACGCGCCGGTCGAATACGCCTTCTGCGCGAGACCCGACGTCTCTTCGGCCTGTCCGACGTCGACCGCCACCGCGACGACGTCGCAGCCGTAGTTCTCTTTGAGCCAGGTGATGATGATGGAGGTGTCGAGACCTCCGCTATACGCCAGTGCGACTTTTTTCACGCTGCTTTCTCCCTGACGCCGCCGAGCACACTCGCCAGCGCATCGATGAATTCACTCAGTGCTTTCTTCGGAACGATGTACGGCGGCAGGAGCCGCAGCACTTTCTCGCGCGCGGTGCCGACGACGAATCCGCGCTCGAGCAATTCGCGCGCGACGGGACTCGCGGGACGATCGAGCTCGATGCCCCACATCAGTCCCGAGCCGCGCACGTCGACGACATTCAGTTTCTTCAGCTCCTGCTCGAACCACGCGCCGATCGCGTTGATGTGCGGCAGCAGCTTCTCGGTCTCGTCGAGCACGACGGCGCCGAGGCGGCACGCGATCGGGTTGCCGCCGAACGTCGTGCCGTGATGCCCCGGCTTCACGACGCCTTCGAGCGCCGCGCCGGTGAGCACGGCGCCGAGCGGCAGTCCGCCGCCGAGCGGCTTCGCGAGCGTGACGATGTCCGGAACGATGCCGCTCTTCTGAAACGCGAAGAGATGTCCGGTGCGTCCGAGTCCGCACTGAATTTCATCGAGCACGAGGAGCGCGCCCATCTTGTCGGCGATGCGCCGCGCGGCGATGAGGAACTCGTCGCTGAGCGGGATGATCCCGCCCTCACCCATGACCGGCTCGAGGAAGATCGCGGCGGTGTTGTCATCGACCGCGGCTTCGAGCGCGGCGACGTCGTTCGGCGCGACGAACGTCACGCCCGGCACGAGCGGCGCGAACGGCTCGCGATACGCGTCGTGTCCCGTGAGCGAGAGCGAGCCGAGGGTGCGGCCGTGAAAGCTCTCTTCGAGCGCGACGAGGTTCGTCTTCTTCGTCGCCAGACGCGCGAACTTCAGCGCCGCCTCATTCGCTTCCGTGCCGCTGTTGCAGAAGAACGCGCGCAACAGGCCGCTCGCGCGCACGAGCTTCTCGCCGAGGATGCCCTGCGCCGGGTGGTAGTAGAGGTTCGACACGTGCAGCAGCGACGCGCTCGCATCCTTCAGCGTCTTCGTCAGCTTCGGATGCTTGTGGCCGAGGACGTTCACGGCGATGCCGCCGAGGAGGTCCCAGTACTCGCGGCCGTCCGCGTCGATGAGCTTCGCGCCCTTTCCATCGCGCGGATGGAATGGCGTGCGCGCGTACGTCTTCACGAGGAACGCGCTCTCGCGCTCTTCGACTGCCTGCGGAGACTCGTCATGCAGCAACAAGGGTGGTTCCTCCTTCTTCTCCGATCGAGATGCGTCCGATGCCTGCCTGCAGCGCGGAGAGCGCGGCCTGCAGCTTCGGCTTCATGCCGCCGCTGACCGCGGGGCTGCCGAGCATCGACGCGACGCCTTTCGCGTCGAGATGCGGGACGACTTTGCCGTCGTCGCCGAGCAGGCCCGGGACGTCGGTGATGAAGTGCAGCGTGGTGGCGCCGAGGGCGACCGCGATCGCGGCGGCGCCGGAGTCGGCGTTGACGTTGAGCAGCGTGCCGTTCGGTCCCTGCGCGATCGTGGAGACGACCGGCATCACGCCGTAGTTGAGCATCGCCCGCACGAGCATGCCGCTGCCGCCGGTCACGTGTCCGACGTGGCCGAGGTCGACGCCGTCGATCGGCTCGTGGCGCTCGGCGACGAGCGTCGATGCGTCGCAGCCGCTGATGCCCGCGGCGCGCACGCCGAGCGCGCAGAGCTCCGCGACGAGCATCTTGTTCACCTGTCCGCCGAGGACGGAGACGACGATCGCGAGCGTCGCGTCGTCGGTGATGCGCAATCCCGCGTGCGTGCGCTTGGCGATGCCCGCGACCTTCAGAGCCGCGTCGATGTGCTTTCCGCCGCCGTGCACGAGCACGATCTCCTCGCCCGCGTTCCAGCGCGCGACGATCGCGCCGAGCGCGTTCGCGCGGCGCTCCGCGTCATCGAGCAGCGAGCCTCCGAGCTTGATCACTTTCACAGCAGTCCCTCCGTCTCCGCGTAGCCGCACATGCGGTTGAAGTTCTGCACGGCCTGCGAGGCCGCGCCTTTGAGGAGGTTGTCGATGACCGAGACGATGACCGCGCGCCGTCCGCCCTGCAGGAGCGTGAAGCCGATCTCCGCATTCGGGGTGTTGACGACGCTCTTCAGCTCCGGCACTTTTCCGTGCGGCAGCACCTTCACGAACGGCGACGCGCCGTACACCTCGTCGTACAGCGCGGTCATCTCTTCGATCGACACCGCGCTCGTGAAGCCGACGTGCATCGTCGAGTAGATGCCGCGCACGGTCGGCAGGAGGTGCGGGACGAAGACGAGCGTCGTGCGCTCGCCGAGGTGCAGTCCCTGCCGGATCTCCGGCTCGTGGCGATGCAGGCCGATGCCGTACGCCTTGAAGTTGCCGAAGAGCTCGGAGAATGAATATTCGACCGCGGCCTTCTTGCCCGCGCCGGAGACGCCGCTCTTCGAGTCGATGATGACCGGCTGCGTGCGATCGATGAGGTACGTGAGCGGGCGCAGCGCGAGCAGGATGGACGTCGGATAGCAGCCGGGATTCGCGATGAGCCGCGCCTTCGCGAGCTCGCCGTTGCACAGCTCGGGCAGCCCGTACACGGCTTCGCCGAGGAGCTGCGGGCGCGGGTGCTCGAAGCCGTACCACGACGGATAGAGCGTCGGCTCGCCGAGGCGGAACGCGCCGGAGAGGTCGATGACTTTGATGCCCGCGTCGAGGATCTGCGGCACGAGCTCCGCCGACGCCTCGTTCGGCGTGGCCAGGAAGACGACGTCCGGCTTCGCGTCGAAGAGAGCGTCGAGCGAGAAGGAGTCGCTGGAGAACGCGGCGGCGATCTGCGCGTGTTTGTGGCGCTCGAGCAGTCGCTTCAGCTCAGCACCCGCGTAACCGGTGGCGCCGAGAATGGCGACGGTCGTCGGTTGCGGGTTGCTGGTTGCTTGTGGTGCGGCGTTGACACGCGTGTCGTCAAGGACGTTGTTCATGGTCGGCTCCGAAGATCGCCGCGCTATGCGCGCGTACGGCGTGCCGGACGCAGTCCGGCGATCTCATGGACTCGCCGCGCGAACGCGGCGGCGGCGGCGGGTGTGCGAAACGCGACGAAGATGGTGTCGTCGCCTCCGATGTT
The DNA here is from genome assembly GCA_035276365.1 of Thermoanaerobaculia bacterium. Lineage (GTDB taxonomy): Bacteria > Acidobacteriota > Thermoanaerobaculia > Gp7-AA8 > Gp7-AA8 > QHVT01. Next base: position 6,277 of record DATELS010000391.1, on the reverse strand, counting down.
GCCGAGGAGGTCGTCGAGAGGTGCGGCGTCGATGGCGCTGGCGAGAGGCTGCGCCGCCGCCGGCGGCGTCTTCAGCACCACGAGATTCATCGCCGCCTCGGCGAAGATGACGCTGTCGCGGATGAGCTGCTCGAGCCGCTGCTCGCGCGACTCGCGCGGCAAGAACGCGGCGACGGGCGGCAGCGCCTGCGGCGAGACGTAGCCGTTCGGCGTCTTCACGAGCCCGAGCTCGCGCAGGTCGCGCGAGAGCGTGGGCTGCGTGACGGCGAATCCACGCTTGCTCAGGGCGGCGAGGAGCTCGTCCTGCGAGTGGACGGCCGTCTCGCGAACGATCCGGAGGATCTCGTCCCGTCTGCGCATGGCGTCGCCGCCTGAATAAGTATTCACAGTCATGAATCTTTATGCATGAACGGGTCTGTGTCAACAGGTATTTCAGAGGAGCCGTGAGGGAGTTTTCCGGTCGTTTGCGCGACCAGAAGACAAGAGGAGCTTCGTCCATGTCCGCTACCCGTCACATCTTCGTGCTCACCCTCGCTCTCGCTCTGCTCGTGCCCGCGGCGCATGGCGCGTCGCGGAGGCGCTCCGTGCGCTCGGGACCCGTCGCGTCGCAGCCGTCGAACTGCCACACGTTCGGCCTCGTGCGCGCGGGGCTGAAGGCGTCGTATCTCTCGGTCGCGCCGGGTGGGAACGTGACGTTCACGGTCACGTACATCTCCGACACGCCGACGCAGACGAAGACGACGCAGCACGTCGTCGCGCCGAGCGGCACGTCAGACGTCGACACGACGCTCGACGGCGAGATCGTCGGCACGCTCCGCGCGCTCAAGCACATCAAGACCGTGGGCTCGACGACGGTGCCGGTGATCGGCAAGGTGACGACGGAGGTGAACATCGACTTCGTCCCGTCGCTCGCCGCCGGTCCGGCGCAGGGCTGGTGCACGGGCGCGACGTGGACGGTGTCGCCGTCGACGGAGACGATCACGACGAGCGGCGGCTCGTTCCCGCTGCCGCCGGTGATCGTCACGACGGCGGGCTCGGTGGGTCAGGTGCTCGCGGTGGGCGAGTCGATCACCGTGGCCGGCGGCACGTTCAACACGGTGAAGTATCGCGGCGCGATCGTCTCCGGCCAGACCGTGCAGCCCGCGATCACGTGGGTGTCGATGACGGAGAACATCGTGGTCAAGCAGGACACGCTGGACACGAACGGCGCGGTGACGTCGACGACGGAGCTGACGGCGGTCCAGTAGTCACGCATTTTGCATCCCACGCAACTCGGAGGCCGAGTCCCATGTCCCGAGTCGAACGCACCGAGAATCCGAGTGAGCGCCGCGGCTCCGAGCAGCTTCGCCAGGCGCAGCGCGGTGGGCAGAAGAGCAATCCGACGCGCACTCCCGGGAAGGCTGAGGGAGAAGAGCGGGATGTGGAAGAGGCGTTGAAGCACGAGACCGAGTAACGCTCAGACCTCGATTCCCACGCTCCTCATCAGCGCCAGCGCGTTGCTCTTCGTGACCACGCCCGGGCGCATCGTGTAGTCGAACACGACGCGGTCCTCCTCCATGTGATCCTCGAAGTGCACGTTCGCGGCGCGCGGCGCGAGCGACTCCGCGATCTGCGCCAGCGCGAGATCGTGCGTCGACACGAGTCCGATCGCGTCGCGTCCCACGAGCCCGCGTACGATCGCCTCCGCGCCGATGCGCCGGTCGTGCGAGTTCGTGCCGGCCAGAATCTCGTCGAGGAGAAAGAGCAGCGGTCCTTCCTTCGACAACTCGAGGATCTGGCGGATGCGCAGAATCTCCGCGTAGAAGCGCGAGGCGTTCTCCTGCAGCGAGTCGTGAATCCGAATCGATGCGCCGACCGCGACCGGTGCAATGCGTAACGCTCGCGCGCACACCGGCCCGCCCGCCATCGCCAGCACTGCCGCGACGCCGATGCTGCGCATCATCGTGCTCTTGCCCGACATGTTCGAGCCGCTGACGACGAGCAGGCGCAGCGTGTCGTCGAGGCGGACGTCGTTCGCGACGCGGCGGTCGCGGGGAATGAGCGGATGGGCGAGCGCGCGCGCGTCGAAGAGGAGTCCGCGCTCGGCGATCTCCGGCATGACGAACGACTCCTGCTCGAACGCGAAGGAAGAGAGCGACGCCAGCGCCTCGAACTCGGCAACGGCCTCGATCCACTCGCCGATGTGCGCGCCGGAGCGCAGACGCCAGCGCTCGATGGCCATGGCCACCTGCGGCGTCCAGAGGAGGATGATGGCGAAGAGCGCGAAGAATTGATTGCGCCGCGCGTCGAGCAGTGCGACGAGTCGCCGCAGCCGCTCGATTTCATCGGAGGCCTTGCCGTCGACGCCGCGGAGACGCGCGGAGAGCGCGACGAGCCGCAGCGCGGCGAACGTCTCGCGCTCCAGTCGCGCGAGCAATCCCGCGAGCAGCGCCAGCGCCGGCTCCGCGCGTTCGACGGCGTTCACGACCGGCGCGACCTGCGGCGCGAGCCGCCGCGCCAGGATCGAGGAGGCGAAGATGGCCACGACGAGCGGCCACGCCGGCATGCTCGCAAACGCCCCGATATGCGCCTCGGGATACGACCATCCCACGAGCCGCGCCACGAGCGAGGGAATGGTGAGCGCGAACAGAATCAGCGTGACGATCGACAGCACGCGCGCGAGGACGCGCTCCGCCGCGCCGATGGCCATCGGCGGCATCGCCGCCCACGCATCGAGATGCGCGCTCTCGATCTCCTTCGTCACCTCGTTCGCCGAGACGCTGAGGTCTTCGCGCAGCGGCACGCGCTCGCGCAACTCCGCGACGGCAACCTGTCGCGACGCGATCTCCGACGCGTCCATCGAAGGCGTCTTCAGCCACGCAGCCAGGCGCGCGCGTCCCGCGCCGGTCACCGCGGTGGAGATGAGCTCGAACAACGAGCCGCGTCCAAACAGATCAAAGTCGGCCGCGTACGGATGATGCTCCTCGGAAAACTCATCGCCAAAGTCGCCAAGCCCCGCAGACGTCCCGTCGATGCGCGACAACCCGCGCGTATAAAACGCCGCCCCACTCTCCGCACGCTTGCGCGACCGAATCACGCGATCGTGCAAGACCACCAACACGACGAACGCGAGAAGCGGCAGCAGCGCAACCAGCACGCTCCAAAACGCGACCACGATCGCGACGAGCACGAGCACGAGCCGCACGATGGACAGCGACCGCTCGCGCGCGCGCAGCGCCGCGCCCGTCGCATTCAACGCGGAGAGCCGCGACGCGTATAGTTCACGAGCGCTCATCGTTCATCGTTCATCGTTCATCGTTCCCGAAGACAGCATGTCCGTTCCCCCAGGCCCACGCAACTGGCTTCCCGGCCGCAACCTCCGCGCGATGCAGCATCGTCCGCTCGCGTTCCTCACGCACCTCGCGCGCACGCACGGCGACGCCGCCTCCTTCCGCCTCGGCCCGCGCCGCCTCTTCTTCTTCAACCATCCCGATCTCATCCGCGACGTCCTCGTCGCGCGCCAGTCCTCCTTCGTCCGCGGCCTCGCCCTCCAGCGCACCAAGATCGTTCTCGGCGAAGGTCTGCTCACCAGCGAGGGCGAGCTGCACAAGCGCCAGCGCCGTCTCGCGCAGCCCGCGTTTCATCGCGAGCGCATCCAGCGCTACGGCGAGGTCATGGTCGAGAAGGCGCTCGTCGCGCGCGACCGCTGGCGCGACGGCGAAGAGCTCGACGTCCATCACGAGATGATGCGGCTCACGCTCGCCGTCGTCGCGAAGACGCTCTTCGACGCCGACGTCGACGACGAGGCGGACGAGATCGGCGGCGCGCTCAGCGAGTTGATGCTGATGTTCCCGCTGCTCCTCCATCCGCTGGCGATGCTGCTCATGCGCTTCCCCATTCCGCAGGTGAAGCGCTTCCGCCGCGCGATGGCGCGCCTCGATCACACGATCTACTCGATCATCGAAGAGCGCCGCCGCGCGGGCGTCGATCGCGGCGATCTCCTCTCGATGCTCCTCCTCGCGCAGGACGTCGAAGGCGACGGCGGAGGCATGACCGATCAGCAACTGCGCGACGAGACGATGACGCTCTTCCTCGCCGGACACGAGACGACGGCGAACGCGCTGGCGTGGACGTGGTACGTGCTCGCGCGCAACCCGGACGTCGAACGCGAGCTCCATCGCGAAGTCGATGAAGTCCTCAGCGGACGCGCACCGACGCCGTCTGACTATTCGCGTTTGCCGTACACGGAGATGGTGCTCGCGGAGTCGATGCGCGTGCATCCGCCGGCGTGGGGTATGGGACGTCTCGCCGCGGAAGACGTGCGCATCGGACCGTGGCTCGTGCCGCGCGATCAGCTCGTGATCCTCTCGCAGTGGGTGACGCATCGCGATCCGCGCTTCTGGCCCGATCCCGATCGCTTCGATCCGCTGCGCTTCACGGCGGAGGCGAAGGCGGCGCGTCCGAAGCTGGCGTACTTTCCGTTCGGCGCCGGACCGCGCATCTGCATCGGCGAGGGATTCGCGTGGATGGAAGGCGTGCTGCTGCTCGCGACGATCGCACAGCGCTGGCGCTTCGCGCGCGGCGCGGACGTCGATCCGGTCGCGCTCATCACGCTGCGGCCGAAGGGCGGCATGCGCATGAATGTGATGCGGCGCACGAGCGCGCCGCCCGCCGTTTGATAGCGTCCCACTTCTCTCTCTCGGAAAAACAACACCTGCTGTCCCTCGAAAGGAGACTCGTATGAGCGCCCTCGTTCGCCGCACCTCCCTCGTTCTCGCTTTCCTTCTCGTCACCGCCGCGCCGCTCGCCGCACAAGTCCTCGACGCGTGCGTCAACAAAGGCAACGGCGGCATGCGCCTCGTCGCCGCGACCGCGTCGTGCCTGCCGAATGAATCGCGCGTGCAGTGGAACATCACCGGACCCGCCGGCCCGCAAGGTCCCGAAGGTCCGGCCGGACCCGCGGGACCTCCGGGACCTGCCGGCACCGACTCCGTGAACGGACCTCCGTTCGTGTGGGTCTGCACTCCCATCAACTACAAGAACGCCGGCAGCACCCTCGGCACGCTCTACGTGTTCAACGGCGGCGCGTCGACGGCGAACATCGCCACGCACTGGCTGAACAGCAACGGCGTGAACCTCGCGGGCGTCGTCGTGCCCGGCGCGACGCCGCCGATGCCCGGCGATCCCGCGCCCGTCTATCCGGGCCAGACCGGCGCGACGACGGTGCCGCTCGTCTCGCACGGCACGTTCATTCAGGAGTGGTACACCGCGCAGTTCCTCGATCCCGCCGCAGGCGGCGACGTCGCGATCAGCCTGATGGTCGTGTCGGACCAGCCGGTCGCCGTCGGCACGAACATCGTGTTCAGCGGCTTCCACGCCGTGCCGTGCAGCGCGCTTCATCCGTAGCGAGCGTAAAATCGGCGGATGCAAACCGTCGAAGCGCTCTTCGCGGACTACGCGTCGTTTCATCAGACCAAGGGCAACAAGGCATTTCACCGCGTCGGCATCCCGCTGATCATGCTCTCGCTGATCGGGATGCTGACGCAGGTGCCGCTGTTCGACGCGGGCACGCTGCGCCTCGACGCGGCGATGCTGCTGATCGCGTTGTCGAGCGCGTGGTACTTCGTCGTCGAGTGGCGTCTCGCCATCGCGATGATGGCGGTGTCCATCGTCTTCTACTTCGTCGGCGCGGCGATTCCGTTCTGGGTCAACGTCGCGCTGTTCGTCCTCGGCTGGATCTTCCAGTTCATCGGCCACAGCGTGTACGAGCACAAGAATCCGGCGTTCCTGCGCAACTTCGTGCATCTGCTCGTCGGACCGCTGTGGATCCTGAATGACGTCCTTCCGGTAGTAAAGAGACAAACCAGCGCGACGTAACAAAACCGGTGTGTTTTTTGCTGGCGCCACAACTCGGGTACGAGAGTGGACAAGCAGGCACAGGAGATCCTCGTCGTCGAGGATGATCCGGCCATTCGCCGGCTCGTCACGATGGTGCTGGAGCGCGGCGGCTTCCGCGTCGACGCCGCGTCGGACGGCCTCGAGGCCGTGCTCAAGCTCGGCGTCGCCGACTACTCGGTGATCGTCCTCGACCTCATGATGCCGAACCTCGACGGCTTCACGTTCCTCAGCACGTTCGCGCGCAACGAGCCGGAGCGCCTGCGCAAAGTGATCGTGACCAGCGCCGCGTCGCCGGCCGTGATCCGCGAGCGGCTCGAAGGCGCGCCGTTCGCGCTGCTCCCGAAGCCGTTCGACATCGGCGAGTTGATCACGCAGGTGCGCGCGTGTATCGCGCAGAACA
>DATELS010000390.1:0-2261 GCA_035276365.1 Thermoanaerobaculia bacterium | reverse complement strand
CCGCGCGCACGGGACTGCCGCGCGCGGCGGAGGTGCGCATCGAGGCGACGGTGGTCGCGTTCACGCTCGGCATCGTCGCGCTCATTGCAGCCGGCGTTTCGACATTGGTCGTCGTCTGGTCCGCGCGCGCGGACACGCTCGCGTTGCGCGACCGCACCGCGACCGCGGGCAGCGCCCGCGCGCGCGGGCTGTTGGTCGCGGCGCAAGTCGCCATCGCCGTCACCCTCGTCGCCTCGGGCGCGCTGCTCCTCCAGAGCTATCGCAGGCTGCGCGCGGTCGAGACGGGATTCGATCCCGACGGCGTGCTCGCGTTTCGCGTCGCGCTGCCGCGCACGACGTACGACACGTCCGCGAAGCAGCGCGCATTCTTCGAACAGTTGCAGGCGAAGCTGAGCACGACGCCCGGCGTGACGAGCGTCTCCGCCGTGTCGGAACTGCCGTTCGGCGTCGAGGCGTGGACGATGACGTTCGACGTCGCGGGACGAACGATCCCCGCGGGCGGCGAAACACCGAGCGCGAACACGCGACTCGTCCTGCCCGGATACACCGAGACCATGCGCATCCCGCTGCTGCGCGGACGCACGCTCACCGCGCGCGACAGCGGCGACCCGCCGCGCGCGGTCGTCATCGACATCACCGCCGCGCGACGCTGGTGGCCGAACGAAGATCCGATCGGCAAGCGCATCACCTTCTCCGGCAACGTGCCCGAGCCGATCTGGCGTGAAGTCGTCGGCATCGTCGGCGCGGTGCGGCACGACACGCTGAGCGCGCCCGCCGAGCCGCACATCTACATGCCGCTGCTGCAGTCGGGCGCGTCGCAGATGTACGTCGTCGTGCGCGGCCGCGGCGATCTCACGCGCGACGTGCGCGCCGTCGTGCGCTCGCTCGATCCGATGCAGCCCGTGCACGGCATGAAGACGATGCGGCAGTACGTCGACGACGCCACCGCGCAGCCGCGTCTGCGCGCGACGCTCGTCGCGATCTTCGCCGCGATCGGCGTGCTCCTCGCGAGCGTCGGCTTGTACGCGCTGCTCGCGTTCATCGTCGCCTCGCGCACGCGCGAAGTCGGCGTGCGCATCGCCCTCGGCGCCACGCCCGCGCAGGTCGTGCGCTTCGTCGTGCGCTGGTCATTGCGCGTCACCGCCGCGGGACTCGCGGCCGGACTCCTCGGCGCGATCGCGATGACGCGCGCCATGCGCGCGCTGCTCTTCGGCGTCGATCCTCTCGATCCCGCGACGTACGTTCTCGTCGCGGCCTCGTTCCTCATCCTCGCGGTCACGGCCAGCGCCGTTCCCGCGTTTCGCGCGGCGCGCATCGATCCCGCCGCGGCGCTGCGTCAGGAGTGAGAACCATGCAAGACCTCCGCTTCGCGATCCGCGGTCTCTTCAAGTCGCCCGGCTTCGCCGCCGCGGCGATTCTCACCCTCGGCATCGCCATCGGCGCGAACACGGCGATGTTCAGCATCCTCTACGCGGTCGTGCTCGAGCCGCTCGCATTTCGCGAGCCGTCGCGCGTCGTGCGCGTGTGGGCGACCGATCTCCACAACTCGAGCTTCAACGAAGGCGCGTCGATGCCCGACTTCCTCGACTGGCGGAAGCAGCAGCACGTCTTCTCGACGCTCGCCGGCGCCACGCGGCGCATGGTCAATCTCACCGATCCGAATGCCGAGGCGGAGAGGGTGGCGGCGACGGGAGTGTCGTACGACTACTTCACGATGCTCGGCGTGCAGCCGCTCGCGGGACGTTCGTTCATCGCCGCGGACGATCAACCGGGCGCGGAGCCGGTGGCCATCCTCACCGACGCGCTGTGGCAGCGCCGCTTCGGCGGCGCGAACATCACCGGCCGCCGCATCACGCTCGACGGCACGTCGTACGCGATCGTCGGCGTCATGCCGCGCACCGCGTCGCTGTCGCGCAGCGGCACCGACCTCTGGATTCCTCTCACCCTCGGCGTCGCGCCATTCGGCGACAACCGCGGCATTCACAACGTCTATGCGATCGCGCGTCTGCGCGACGGCGTGTCGATGCAGCAGGCCGAGAGCGAGATGAAAGTCATCGCCGCGCGGCTCGCGCAGCAGTACGCGCAGGACGATCGCGGACGCGGCATCCTGCTCGAGCGCGCGCTCGACGCGCTCGTCGGCGACGCGCGGCAGCGGCTGTACATCCTCTCCGCCGCCGTCGCGGCCGTGCTGCTCATCGCGTGCATCAACGTCGCGGGACTCATGCTCGCGCGCGCCGACACGCGGCGCCGCGAGCTCGCCA
>DATELS010000389.1:0-11505 GCA_035276365.1 Thermoanaerobaculia bacterium | reverse complement strand
CGACGTTCATGACCGCGACGCTCGATGTCTGCCTGCCGTGCGCGGTCTTCACACCGCGCCGCCGCGACACGCGCACCGCGATCAGCTTGGATATCGACGACGAGACGACGGCGCTCCTACCGCGCTGACGCAGGCAGCACGACGCCGCGGCACTCGCCGAATCCAATGCGCGCGTACCCTTCGCGCTCGCAGTACGCGCGCAGGATCACCTCGTCGCCGTCTTCGAGAAAGTTGCGCGTCTCGCCGGACGGCAACTCGATCGGCTCCGTGCCGCGCCACGACAGCTCGAGCAGGCAGCCGCGCGCGTCCTTCGACGTTCCGGAGATCGTGCCGCTGGCGAGCAGATCGCCCGGCGCGAGATTGCAGCCGTTCGACGTGTGATGCGCGATCAGTTGGGCAACCGTCCAGTACATGTCGCGGAAGTTGCCGCGGCTGAGGCGCACCGGCTCCTGCATCTTCGCCGTGCGCAGCCAGACTTCGACGGTGATGTCGAATCCGACTTCGTCGCGCAGATACGGCAGCACTTCGTCGTGCGACTCGGCCTTCGTGCGAAACGGCTCGAGCGCGTCGAGCGTGACGATCCAGGGCGAGATCGACGTCGCGAAGTTTTTCGCGAGGAAGGGTCCGAGGGGCTGGTACTCCCAGGTTTGGATATCGCGGGCGGACCAGTCGTTGACGAGGCAGAAGCCGAAGACGTGATCGAGCGCGTCGCTCACATCGACAGGCTCGCCCATCGCGTTGCCGCGGCCGACGACGACGCCCATCTCGAGCTCATAGTCGAGGCGCTTCGATGGTCCGAACACCGGCGGCGCATTCGCGTCGTCGCGCGTTTGTCCGTTCGGTCTGCGCACCGGCGTGCCGCTGACGACGATCGACGACGCGCGGCCGTGATAGCCGATCGGCAGCCACTTGTAGTTCGGCAGCAGCGGGTTGTCGGGACGAAACATCGAGCCGACGTTTGTCGCGTGATGGATGCTCGCGTAGAAATCGGTGTAGTCGCCGATGCGCATCGGCAGGAGCATCTCCGCGCCGCGCATTGGCACGAGATGCTCGTCCGCGGTGCCGCGCGTGAGCAGTTCTTTCGCACGCGAGCGGATGTCGCGCGCGTGCGGCATGACGTCGTTCAGCACCGGCGCGCGCAGAGCCGGCATGTCGAACAGATTCGCGCATGCGTGCAGGTCGAGGATGCGATCTTCGAACGCGATGCCGATATGGGGATCGCCGTCGCGTTTGAACACGCCGAAGGGCAGGTTCTCGATTGGAAAGTCGGTCACAGCCAGCCCAGCTCCTTCAAATCGCCGATCGGCTCTTCGAACGAGCACGAGCCGAATGAGATCGCGAAGTCGCGGCGCATCGCGCGCAACGCGTCCGTGCTCGCGCGATGTCCGCGCCACGACGCAGCGTCGTCGTCGAATTGGAATGCCTTCGGATCTTCTTCGCCGAGGATTGCGTCGGCGTGGTCGAGGAGCGCGGCGGCGAGGAAGACGTTGAGGAAGCCGTGCATCTTGCCGGTCGGCGCGTTCGGCTCGTACGTCAGCGGCTTCACGCAGCGAAGCGGATGATGCAGACCGGCCGTCGCTTTGAACGCGACGCCTTTCGCCGCGCACGCGCGCAGAAACTCCGCGACGTTCTCGACCGCGGGAAACGCGTCGACGGTCAGACCACCGGTGCGGATCTTCGCGCGCAAGCCGCGGCGCGCGAGCTCGTCGATCAGGGCGACGTCGGTGATCTCGACGAATGCGCCGGGACGGGCGTCGTCCATCGACTTCACTTCGTCGACGCCGAGGATGCTCAGCGGAAACTCGGCGGGAACTTCGTCGACGCGATCCTGCGGCACGACGAACTTGCCCAGCGCCCACGCGTATTCGCCGTCACGATACCGCGCGTAGTTGCGCACCGCGTCCTGCATCGACAGCGCGGCGGGCGGAAAGAGTCCGGCGTAGTCGATGAGGTTTTCGAGGAGGGCGCGCAGCGAATCGTTCATTCGGCCTGGAAGCGCTTTCCGATCCCCTGCCAGCAGCGCCAGTAGTCGCGCTGCAGCGCCGGCGTCTCGAGCGCGAACTTGGTCGGGCGCAGGATGTGCCGCGTCTCGAACATGAACGCGAGCGTGTCGCCGAGGTAGCGCGGCTCGAGCTGCGCGGAGCTGGCGGCGTCGCAGGTCGTGGCGTCGGGTCCGTGCGCGGACATGCAGTTGTGCAGACTCGCTCCGCCGGGCACGAAGCCTTCCGCTTTCGCGTCGTACGTGCCGAAGATCAGGCCCATGTACTCGTTCATCACGTTGCGATGAAAGTACGGAGGCCGGAACGTGTCTTCGGCCACCATCCACCGCGGCGGGAAGATCACGAAGTCGCAGTTCGCCGTCCCCGGAATCTCGGACGGCGATGTGAGCACGGTGAAGATCGATGGATCGGGATGATCGAACGACACGGTGTTGATCGTGTTGAAGCGCGCGAGGTCGTACTTGTACGGCGTGTAGTTGCCGTGCCACGCGACGACGTCGAGCGGCGAGTGATCGAGCTTCGCCGACCAGAGACGTCCGTCGAATTTCGCGACCAGCGTGAAATCGCCTTCGCGGTCTTCGTATGCCGCGACCGGCGAGAGGAAGTCGCGCGGATTGGCGAGTCCGTTCGAGCCGATGGGTCCGAGGTCGGGGAGGCGGAACGGGAGACCGAAGTTCTCGCAGACGTAGCCGCGCGCATCGTCGCCTTCGAGGTGCACCGCGAACTTCGCCCCGCGCGGGATGACCGCGATCTCGCCCGGCTTCACGTCGAGCACGCCGAGCTCGGTGCGCAGCGTGATCGCGCCGCGCTCGGGGACGAGCAGCAGCTCGCCGTCGGCGTCGTAAAAAAAGCGATCGGTCATCGAGCGATTCGCGGCGTAGATGTGCACGCCGACGCCGTCGTTGCCGGCGATCGTCACGAGGCCGTCGATGAAGTCCGCGGGCTCGTTCGGAATCGGCAGCGGATCCCAGCGCAGTTGACTCGGCGGCGCGGGCTCATCGAACGGCGCGCCGCGCAGCAGTTGATGTTCGAGCAGCGCGAACGGCTCGTGCGTCACGCTCGGACGGATGCGATAGAGCCACGAGCGCTTCTGCATCGCGCGCGGCGCAGTGAACGGCGAGCCGCTGAACTGCTCCGCGTACAGTCCGTAGCGCGGCTGCTGCGGCGAGTTCCTCCACTGCGGCAGCGCGCCTTCGAGCGCCTCCGTCGCGAACTCGTTGTTGAAGCCGGACTGATACGTCGTCACAGATTGCCGCGCTTCTCCTGCTCGCGCTCGATCGACTCGAACAGCGCGCGGAAGTTGCCCTTCCCGAACCCTCGGCTCCCCTTGCGCTGGATGATCTCGAAGAAGACGGTCGGCCGGTCCTGCAGCGGCTTGGTGAAGATCTGCAAGAGGTAGCCTTCCTCGTCTTTGTCGACGAGGATGCCGAGGTCTTTGAGGACGTCCATGGGCTCATCGATGGAGCCGATGCGCGCGGGCAGCTCGTCGTAATACGTGTCGGGCACGCGCAGGAACTCGACGCCGTTGTCGCGCAGCTTGCTCACCGTCTCGATGACGTCTTTGCAGATGAGCGCCACGTGCTGCACGCCCGGGCCGTAGTACCAGTCGAGGTACTCCTCGATCTGGCTCTTCTTCTTGCCGGCCGCGGGCTCGTTGATCGGGAACTTGACGACGTGCGAGTCGTCGGACATGACGATGGACATGAGCGCGGAGTATTCGGTGGAGATGTCTTTGTCGTCGAAGGTGATGTAGCGCGAGAAGCCCATGACTTTGCTGTACCACTCGGCCCAGCGGTTCATCGCGCCCAGCTCGACGTTGCCGACCATGTGATCGACCGCGGCGATTCCGACGGACTGGCCCGCGATCTCCGCGGCGCTGAAACCAGGGAGGAATGCGCCGTCGTACTTCTCGTACGAGAGGAAGGAGTGGATGGTGTCGCCGTAGGTCTTGATCGCGGCGCGACGCACAGTGCCGCGCTCGTCCTTCACATCATGCGGCTCGATCGCGGGCTCCGCGCCGCGGCGCACGGCCTCGTGAAATGCGAAGTCGGCGTCTTCGACGAGAAGGGCGATGTCGCGCACGCCGTCGCCGTGACGGCGGATGTGATCCATCGCCTCGCTCTGCGGATCGAACGGCGTGGAGAGCACGAACCGCACTTTGTTCTGCGCGAGCACGTACGACGCAAACTGCCGGTTCCCGGTCTCGAGCCCGCTGTACGCGAGCTGCGAGAAGCCGAAGGCGTGACGGTAGAAGAAGGAGGCCTGCTTGGCGTTCCCGACCCAGAACTCGACATGATGAATGCGCTTGAGCCGAAGCGGATTGCCGCCGGACGCGGCAACTTCACGAAGGGTCTGGGGAGCCTGGGTGGTGGCGGTCATGGTGAGGGCTGTTTATCACAGGTTCGAACATGCACGCGGCTTTCGGCTATTCTTCCTCACAGCATCCCATCCATATGCGCGCTTCTCGGCAGAGCCGGCTGTCAGCGCTTCTCGCCATCGCTGCGATCGCGAGCGCGAGCGGGATGGTTCTCTTCCGCTCGCTGCCGTCCCTGCGTTTGAGGTACGCCGCCGCATCCATCGCGTGGCGTCCGGTACTGGGACGCGTGAGCGGCGTCGCCTATGCGAAAGCACCGAAAGATTTTGTGCGCGTCCGCGCAAAGGATGAGTTCCTCCGTTTGCGTTCGATCTCGGCGTCAATCCTTGCGAAGCCGGATCGCGATCCCGGCACATCCGCCCTTGCTCTTCTTCTCCGCGGCGACTCGAGCCAAGCCGTCGCTGCACTCGAAAAGCTGACTGCTGACGAACCGAACAGCGTAGAGCATTGGAGCGATCTCTCCGCGGCGGAACTTCAGGTGGCGACGGAGTCGGACGACATCCGTTCCGACGCGCGTGCACTCGTCGCCGCGGATCACGCCCTGACTCTCGATCCCGTGCACGCCGCGGGACGATTCAACCGCGCGCTGGCGCTCGAGGCGCTCGGATTGCGCTTTGCGGCGGCCGATGGGTGGCGGCGCTATCTCGAGATTGATCCGAGCTCCGGCTGGGCTGGCGAAGCGCGTGAACGCTTGCGCACGGCGAGCGCGCCGACACGAGATGAAGCATGGAAGATCGCGTCGTTGCGACTCGATCAGGCGCTGGATCGCCAAGATGGCATAGCGACGCTTGCAATCACACGACAGTTCCCACTGCACACGCGCACGCGGATTGAATCGGAGTTCCTGCCAGCGTGGGGTCGCGCGTTCCTCGCCTCCGATGTGACTCAGGCGCGCGCGGCGCTCGCTCGTGCACGCGACGCCGCCTCGGCGTTGAAGGCAATCAATGGCGACAGTCTGCTCGACGAGGCGGTTCATGCGATCGACATGATCGATCCGGCGATGCTCGCGCACGCTGCGCGTGGAGTCGTCGCATACGGAAACGGACGAGATGCAAACGCTGCGCGACACGTGGCGGAGTCGCTGCAGCATTTCGAGGAGGCGCAGCGCGAGCTTGCGCGCATCCACAACCCTCTGGAGCGCGCCGCCTTGTACTTCCGCGCCAATGCTCTGGTCGACCTCGGCGACCACGAACGCGCGGCGGCGCTCGCGAATGAGTTGGACGCGCTGCTGCGACCATCCGATCGCTCGTTGCGCGCTCATGCGGCATGGCTGCGCGCACGGTTGACGAACGACGCGGGACGTCACTACGAGTCGCTGCTCGCAACTCGCGACGCCGTGGCGCGCTTTACGGCGCTGGGGGAATTCGACTACGCGGACCGTCTCCGCGGAGGCGAGGCGGCGATGCTCGCGCGATTGGGCCGCGATACGGAAGCGTGGCATTGCCGGGGCCTATCCCTCGCCGGTGTGTCCGCGGCGGGCAAATGGAATCTGATTGAAACAGCGATCGAGGCGATTGCCCGCGAGGAGATCGACGGCCCTGACCGCGACATCGCGCGGTCGTTGTTCGAGATTCAAGCCAGTGCACCGTCGGCGCTTCCGCTCATGCGCTTCAATGGCCTGCTCTGGCGCGCCTATGTCGATTCATCGGGCACGCCCGACTTCACGGCGGCACGCCATGCGCTCGCGCGTATCCCCGATGACCGGCAACGCGCGGACGCGAAAGACGAGCTGTGGCTCGCCGCCGCGCTTGCCGAAAGAGAACGCACCCCTGCGGCGGCCGAGCGGATGCTCGGCGACGTTCTCGCGTACCGCAATCGCGTCGGCCTTCTCACATACGTCCCGGCCATTCATCTGCAACGCGCGCGTCTCCGGAGGTCGCTCTCCCGCGGAACCGAGGCAGAAGAGGATCTGCGCGCGGCGATAGCGATCATCGAATCGCGACGCACGCGCATCCGCGACGAGACCTTGCGTGATGCTTTTCTCGGAAACGCACAAGATGTGTACGATGAGCTGACCGACCTGCTCCTCGATCGCGGCGACTGGCGCGCCGCATTTGACATCGCCGAGCATGCGCGCGCGCGCGTGCTTCTCGATGTCGCGCGACGCATGCCGATACCGCTGCAGGAGCTCGCGGCGGCGATGCCGGCGGACATCGTCGCCGCACACTACACATTATTGCGGTCGCGGACGCTCGTCGTGACGATCGAGCATGGCCGCATTTCGCATTTCGTCGTCGCCGCGGGCAAGATGGAGTTCGAAGCGGATCGTGCACGCCTTCTTCGCGCCCTCAACCGTCGAGAGGACGCTAAGGCGGAGGTTATTTCACGGCGCCTTTACGACGAGTTCATCGCTCCGTTTCGGGTGCGACTGGCACCCGACCGGTTGCTCGTCATCGTGCCGGATGACGCCATGTCGGGCCTCCCCTTCGCGATCCTGCGAGGATCGGACGGACGATTTCTCATCGAAGAGGCACCGATTGCGATCGCTCCGGCGGCAGCGGCGCTGACCAATCCGCGCATTGATCCACCGATTTTAAACGCGAACGTGATCGTCCTGGCGGACCCTTCGTTCTCGACACGACTGTTCCCGGAGCTCGGGCGTCTTCCGGCGGCGCGCGAGGAGGCTGCGTCGATGCAGGCGCTATTCCGCCACACGACGGTATACCTCGATGACCACGCCACACCGGGCGCTCTGGCGCGGTCGGCCGAGGCGAGCGACATCCTCCACATCGGCGCGCACGCTCTGTCGAGCGAACGCGATGCTTCGTTCTCCCTTTTCGCACTCGCCGCCCGCGACGGCAATGAAGGCGTCGTCACACTGCGCGACATCGAGTCGCTTTCGTTGCCGCGTCATCCGCTCGTCGTTCTCGCCGGTTGCGAGACCGCCGCCTTCGGAGGCGGCAAAGGCAGTATTCGCAGCCTCGCCAACGCATTCCTCGCCGGCGGCAGTCGCGCCGTCCTGGCGACCTTATGGAACGTCGACGACGAACAAACGCGGCGCACGATCACCGCGTTCTATCGTGCGGTCGTTCGGGGCGAGTCCGTGCCATTCGCGTTGCGCGAAGCGCAACTGGCGGAGTTCGCTAAGCATCCAAGCTCAGCATGGGGTGCGTTTGAAATTTATGTCGGAATCCTACCGCAAAGGGAAAACGCAAGCCACGTACCTCTCAATCAGTAGAGAAGGAGGTGGCACGTGGCCGGCATTTTCACAGTGGCATTCCAGGGCCTAATGATGTTTCACCAGCGAGCGAGCGGTGATAGGCACGCCGCCATCGTTGATGCAGGCGATGCTCACCACCACGCGAGGATCCAGATTATCGGCAAACCAGCTGTCGATATCAATTATGGTGCTCAAATTCGCTTTGACGGCGCGCCGCGGCAACCTCTCACCACAGACCAGTTGTACGGCCGACACGTCCCGTACCTGCGGGATTTCGTGATTCTCGGTGACATCGACGCGACAATCGACGCGAAAACACCGAAACATGGTGGCGCGAGCGCGTTTGTGGACTTGCCCGGCGGCAAGATGACTATATTCGAGAATTTCAGCGAAGTCATAAGACTTACAAAGAACGCCCGCGGGACGGCATTCTCTGACGTGCTGTTTGCGCGTTACGTCGTTCTTCACGCACCATATAACCCAGGCATCTCGCTCGTGATCAATAGTGAGCCACCGCAGGCACTCGCAGAGGGCGATATCGTAATCGTTACGAATACGTCGGTTCATTCCGGCGGATCCCATTTCCCGCTCTACCGTCGTCTCCTCGACGCCCAAGGGCAAGTTGGACAGTCGACGATTATCGATTCTTCCAGCGTCAGTGAATCCTCGCCCGACACGCCGGTTGCTGTCAAAATCGCTCTTTTGCAGCATACTATTGGCACCCCTCATTTTCACGTCCCGAATGGCGACTGTGGTCCCACTGGGAATCCGTAGAACGGGACGACATCGTGGCGATCCGTCACCCTTACGTCAATGGGAAGTTCTCAGACGCAGAAGGAGGAGCAACATGACAGCAGGGCAGATCGCGGCAGCAACTTTCACGATTGCATTCGAGGGTTTGATGATGTTTCAAACTGAAGCGAATGGTTATCGCAATGTCGCTCTCGTTGACACGGACGAACGTCACAAGCACACAGCGCAGATTGAAATTCGCGACAGAGACGGCAAGCCGAGGGAAAAACAAATTCTACTTGAATTGGGTGACCGCGTAACCTTCGAAGGTACGGTGCGAGGGGAGATCACGACCGATAAACTTTACGATAGACATGTTCCGCACTTGAAAAAGTACATCATCAAAGGAGACGTCGACGTCGACGTCGCCGCAAAGACACCGAAGCCGGGCGGCGCCCTCGCCTTCGTTGACTTGCCGGGTGGCGCCATGACGACGTTCGAGAATTTCCGTGATCGAGTGCAGCTGACGAAACACGGCTTATTCTCGAGAAAAGATACGCTGTGTTTCTCGAGGTTCGTTGTAATGGAGACGCCTTATTCGGGCCCGACGTTCCTCGTCATCAACCGAAACGCGGTCACGACTCGGCACGAAATCCGAAGCGACGATATTGTAATCATTTCCAATATCTCGACGAACCCGAAGCCTCATTTTCAGTTGTACGGCCAGCTGCTCGCGCCTGGAGGAAAGCTTGGCGATTCTGAAGTATTGGAGGACCAAAAGCCCACGTGCATCGGCGAGGTATCGCCAGACACGCCGGTTCACGTAAAAATCGTGTTGCTCGATCTCTACCGACGCGTCCCAAACGGCGACTGCGGTCCAACCGGCAATCCCTGAGGAGTAGCGAATTCCCTCACCGGAAACGCTGTTACCCTGTCCGTCCCATGTTCGACAAACTCCATGAAGAGTGCGGGGTCTTTGGCGTCCTCGGCAGGGCCGATGCGGCGAACCTCGTGTACCTCGGGCTCTATGCGCTGCAGCATCGCGGGCAGGAGTCGGCGGGGATCGCCTCCGTCAGCGCCGAGGGGCGCATCCTCATCGAGAAAGAGATGGGGTACGTCGCGGACGTGTTCACACACGAGCGCATCGCGCGGCTGCCGGGCGAGCTCGCCATCGGGCACGTCCGGTACTCCACCGCGGGCGGCTCCATGTTGTGCAACGCGCAGCCGATCGTCGCGTCGACCAGCAAGGGACAGATCGCCGTCGCGCACAACGGCAACCTCACCAACGGCGATGCGTTGCGGACGCAGCTCGAGGCCGAGGGCGCGATCTTCAACTCGACGGCGGACAGCGAAGTCATCGTTCATCTCATCGCGCGGTCGAAGGCGCCGGACGTCGAGCGCGCGTTTCTCGATGCGCTCGATCGCATCGAAGGCGCGTATGCCGTCGCGCTGCTGACGCCCGAGCGCATCTTCGCCGCGCGCGATCCTCACGGCTTCCGCCCCCTCGTCCTCGGCAAGCTCGATGACGCGCTGGCCGTTTCCTCCGAGACTTGCGCGTTCGACCTCATCGGCGCCGAGACCACGCGCGACGTCGGCGCGGGAGAAGTCGTCGTGCTCGAGCGTGACGGCGTGCGCGTCGTGCGCAACATGCGCGCGGAGCGCGAGGCGCGCTGCATCTTCGAGCACGTCTACTTCGCGCGTCCCGACTCCGTCGTCTTCGGCAACAGCGTCGCCGAGGTGCGGCAGCGCTTCGGCGCACAACTCGCGAGAGAACATGCCGTCGACGCCGACGTCGTCGTCCCCGTCCCCGACTCCGGCGTCTACGCCGCGCTCGGCTACGCCCTCGAGTCCGGCATCCCCTTCCAGTACGGACTCGTGCGCAACCACTACGTCGGCCGCACCTTCATCGAGCCGAAGCAGACCATCCGCAGCTTCGGCGTCAAAGTGAAGTTGAATCCCGTGCGCGAGCTCGTGAAGGACAAACGCATCGTCCTCATCGACGACTCCATCGTGCGCGGCACGACCTCGAAGAAAATCGTGCGCATGCTCAAAGACGCCGGCGCACGCGAGGTGCACATGCGCATCTCCTCGCCGCCGACGTCGTGGCCCTGCTACTACGGCATCGACACGCCCGAGCGCCGCGACCTCATCGCCAGCTCGCACTCCTGCGACGACATCCGCTCCTACATCGAAGCCGACTCCCTCGGCTACCTCTCGGAAGACGGCATGCTCGAGGCCGTGCGCAAGGACGACGATCCGCGCAGCCTCTACTGCACCGCGTGCTTCACCGGGAAATATCCGGTCGCTCCGGCGGCGCTTCCTCCCGACGCTCGCGACCTCCGGCCGTGATCACTTCCGACGCGCGCGGCACCGCGCGCTCGGTATCCATGCGATCGCCGATCAGCTCCTCGAACAGCGCGCGGTAGTGCAGCATCGCTTGCCGCAGGTCCTCCGTCGACGCGCTTCCCGGCGCGCCGGTGATGACGCGATGTCCCGCGCGATAGTGCTCGACGATGCGCGGATGCTTCACCGACAGATGCGCGGCGTGCTTGTCGAAGTCGCCCATCGGATAGCCCTGAACGCGCATGATGTCCGCAATGAGCTCGTCGGCTTCGACGACGGCGGTCGTCGGACGCTCGACGAAACGGCGCTCCACGGTTTTCCAATCACCGCGATACCGGTCACGCTCCGCCGCATTCAGCGGACGAATCTCGTAGCGCTCCACTTCGCGCGACCGCGCCACCAGCTCCTCCTCGGCACGCTTGCGGCTGCCGACCTCGCTCACCGCGTGGTCGTATTCGGAACCGAACTTCGAGCGCAGCGCCTCCGTGCGCGCGCGACGCGAGCCGCGGGCGATGAGCCCGACGACGACGAGCACCGCGACGGCGCCGAGGGCGACGTAGATCCAGACAGGATCGATGGCCATGACATACCTCCGGCCGGGAACGCGGCAAGAGGTGTGCCTTTACATCGCCAGCCGCGGCTCGCGCGCGACCAGCACCGGCCGGTCGAGCAGCACGCGCGTCGCGTCTTCGGTCATCACCGGGCGGCTGAAGTAGAAGCCCTGCGCCTCGTCGCACTCCTTGCTGCGCAGGAACGCGAACTGCTCCGCGGTCTCCACGCCTTCCGCGACCACGCGCAGCCGCAGACTGCGCGCCATGCTGATCACCGCGGACACGATCGCGGCGTCGCCGTCGTTCGCGACGAGATCGTTCACGAGCGCGCGATCGATCTTCACC
>DATELS010000388.1:0-3766 GCA_035276365.1 Thermoanaerobaculia bacterium | reverse complement strand
CGTGTTCGTCGGCGGCGGTTGCTCGGTCGTGGTCTGCGTCGACGTCGCGGGAGGCGGCTGCGTCGATGTCTGCGATGTGTCGGTGCGGAACACGCCGCCGCCGAGGGTCGAGTCGGGAGTCGTCGTCGTCAGCGGCACGGTGTTCGTCGTGTCCGTCGCCGCGGTGTCCGTCGGCATGATCGGATTGCCGAACTCGTCGTACATCGGCACGACGGTCGGCGTCGACGTCATGTGCAGCGGGCACGGCGCCGTCGGCTGCGTGCCGCTCTTGAACGCCATGCGCACGATCGTGTTCGGCGGACAGTACGCCGTCGCGAGTCCGCCGCTGATCTCATCGACGTCCGCCACCGCCACGCCATCCGGAGGCGCAAAGTCCGCGTTCGGTGTGCCCGCGGTGACGATGGCCATGTAGCGCGCCCACATCGGCACCGCGGCGTCCGAACCGGACAGTCCCATCGGATCGTTGTCGTCGAAGCCGACCCAGGTCAGCGTCAGCGTCTGCGGCGTGAAGCCGATGAACCACGCGTCGCGTTTGTCGTTCGTCGTGCCGGTCTTGCCCGCGGCGATCTTGCGGAAGCCGTAGCTGCGCGACGGCGCGGCGGTACCGCGATCGACCACGCCCTTCATCACGGTCGTGAGCACGTACACATCGCGCTGCGGAAACACCTGCGTCGGTTTCAAGTCCTCTGCGCCGCCGAGGACTTTGCCGCGGTCGTCGGTGACGAAGCGGATCGCGCGGGGCGGCATGCGCGCGCCCTGACGCGCGATCGTCGAATACGCCTCCGCCATCTGAATCGGCGGAATGCCCACCGCGCCGAGGAGGATCGACGGATTGCCCTCGTCCAGCTCCTCCTCCACGCCCAGAGTGTGCGCCGTCTTCAGAATCGGCGCGATCCCGCACGCGAGTCCGATGCGCACCGACGCCGAGTTCAGCGAGTGCTCCAGCGCGTGCTGCACCGTCACCCATCCTTCGTAGCGTCCGTCGTAGTTGCGGGGCGACCAGTCCTCCGACCAGCGCCGCTTCAGCACGAAGCGCGCGTCGTTCACGCGCGTCGCCGGCGTGATGTTCTGGCTCGACAGGCTCGGCTCGAACGCCGTGAGATACGCGAACGGCTTGAACAGTGATCCGACGAGGCGCTTCGACTGCAGCGCGCGATTGAACTGGCTGCGCTCGTAGTTGCGGCCTCCGACCAGCGCGCGGATCTCGCCCGTCGGCACGTCGATGTGAATCAGCGCGCCCTGCAGCGACGGCTCGTGATTGCGCAGGCGGCTGCTGCGTTTCTCGAGCGACGCGAGACTCGACTCCACGATGCTCGCCGCCGCGTCCTGCGCGCCGAGGTCGATCGCCGTGTAGATGCGCAAGCCGCGGCCCTTCACGTCGTCGATGCCGTAGTCCGTCTGCAGCTCCTGCAGCACGCGGTCGACGTAGAACGGAATCGACGACAGTCCCGTCTTGCGGCGGAACGGCTTCGCCGGCAGCTTCGCCGAATGCGCCTCGTCGTACGTTTTCTGATCGATTTTCTTCTGCTTGAGCATGAGCTGCAGCACCGTGTTGCGGCGCCGCATCGCCAGCTCCGGGTTGTTGAACGGCGAATAGTTGTTCGGACTGCGGATCATCCCCGCGAGCAGCGCCGCCTCCGCGACGTTGATCTCCGACACCGGCTTGCCGAAGTAAAAGCGCGACGCCTCGCCGACGCCGAGGATCGAGATCGAGCGGTTGCGGCCGAGGTAGATGTCGTTGAGGTACGCCTCGAGGATCTCCGGCTTCGAGTAGCGCGCGTCGAGGATCACGGCCATGAACGCCTCGATGATCTTGCGGCGGTATGTGCGCTCGCTCGTCAGGTAATAGTTCTTCACGAGCTGCTGCGTCAGCGTCGACGCGCCTTCGCTCACGCCGCCTTTGCGCACGTTGCGGAACAGCGCGCGCACGATGCCCCATGGATCGACGCCGGGGTGATGCCAGAAGCGCACGTCCTCCGTCGCCACGACCGCGTCCTGCAGGATCTTCGGCACCTGGCTGAGCGTGACCGGACTGCGATTCTCGAGTTGCTCGCTGAGCACGGACGTGAGCAGCTCCGGCTCGAGCGCGGCCTTCTCGATCGGACGTGCTTCCTTGAGCGAGACGACACCTTCGATTTGCGCGCGCGAGAGCGTCACGCGGATCGACTGCGCCGGATACTCGCCGGTCGGATGCGTGAATTGGCGCGTGTAGATGTCGACGCCGCCGTCCGCGCGCATGAACTCGCCGGGCGCGCTGAGGTGATCGACTTCGCGATAGCCGAGGCGGTCGAGCTTCTCGAGAAGGTCATCGGCCTGGATCGGCAGACCGGGCGCGAGCGGCATGTAGTCCGCGTAGATGCGCGTCGGCAGGCGCAGCTTGCGCACCTGGAACTTGCCGACCGCCGAGCGGTAGACGTAGACCGCGAGGCCGATGAAGACGACGAAGAAAATCAGCACCGCCCAGCGGAGGAAGCGGAAGATCTGGCCGCGCGTCGGACGCCGGAAGCGCGGGCGCGGCTGCGGTGCGGGAGGAGTCGCAGGTTCAATTTCGGGCGGGAGGTCAGTCATTCGAACTTCGGTCCAGTCTGCAACCGCGGTGCCGCTGCGTCATTGCGCGACCACGGCGAGATTTCTTCCGCGCGCCTCGCGGTCGCGGCGGTACGAGTGAAAGTTCGAGCCCTCGCAACGCGTGCAGAGCCCGGAGTCGTACACGCGCGACGCGTCGAAGCCGCGCGCGAAGAGAATGTCGGTCGTGAACGCGAGCAGGTCGACGTGCGGCTTCGCGCGACTGCGATCGACGAAGCGCTCGTCGAATTGCGTCGCCACTTCTTCACCGACTTCGAAGCAGCAGACGCGGATCGAGGGTCCGAGGTACGCGAACGACGTGCGGGGATCAAAGGTCGTGTCGCGCGCGAGCGCATCGAGCGTCGCGCCGGTGATGTTCTGCGCGGCGCCGCGCCAGCCCGAATGCACGTTCGCGATCACGTGGTGAGCGGGATCGAGCAGCGACACCGGGAGACAGTCCGCGACTTTGATCGCCAGCGCCACGCCCTTCTCGTCGCTGAGCAGCGCGTCGCAGTCGTCGCATTCGCGCCACGCATTCTCGTGACGCGCGCGCCGCACGTTCGCGCTGTGCGTCTGCATGCACGTCGTGAGCGACGTCTCGATGCCGAAGCGTTGCTTCACGAGATCCGTCAGCTCGTCCGCGACGATCTTTCCCGGATACTCGCGCGTCGTCCAGAAGACCGCGAACCCTTGCGGCACGAACGGCGGAACGACGATCGGAATCATGGTCTACTCATACCATGCGTTTGCATCCCCTGCTTTCCATTGCGGCGACGCTCGTGCTCCTCACCGCCGCCTGCGCGCACTACGACACCGTGCTGCGCAACGGCACGATCTACGACGGCTCCGGAGCCGCGCCGCGCGTCGGCGACGTGGCCATGCGCGGCGATCGCATCGTCGCAGTCGGCGCAGTGCGCGGGCGCGGAAAACACGAGCTCGATGTGCGCGGACTCGCCGTCGCGCCGGGCTTCATCAACATGCTCAGTTGGGCGACCGACTCGCTGATCGTCGACGGCCGCGCGATGGCGGACGTGAAGCAGGGCGTGACGACGGAGATCTTCGGCGAAGGCTTCTCCATGGGTCCGCTCAGCGACGCGATGAAGAAAGAGATCACGTCGCACATGTCGGACATCAAGTACGACATCGACTGGACGACGCTGCGCGAGTACCTCGACTCGCTGGTGCGCCGCGGGATCTCGGT
>DATELS010000387.1:0-6743 GCA_035276365.1 Thermoanaerobaculia bacterium | reverse complement strand
ATGGGAAGAAGGTGCGCAACGCGTCGGTGCTGCTCGACGCGCCGTCGAAGACGGTGAAGCTCGAGGGGACGAAGGTCGAGTGGCTCTACCCGCACGCGGATGCCGCGGGTTACTACCGCTGGCAGATGGTGCCGGAGGAGTTGGCGAAGCTCGCGACGATCGCGCCGTCGCAGTTCTCCGCGAACGAGCGCCTGGCGTTCATCGGCAACGCGGGCGCGTTGTTCCGCAGCGGAGTCCTTCACGGCGACACTTACCTCGACATCCTCGGCCGCTTCGCGAACGATCCCGATCCGAGCGTGCTCAGTCAGGTCATCGGCGCGATCTCCGGTCTGCGCGCGACGTTCGACAGTCCCGAGAATCGTCCGATGTTCGCCGCGTACGTGAAGCGCGCGCTTGGACCCGCGCTCGACCGCATCGGCTTCACGCCGAAGGCGGGCGAGCCCGACCCGGTGACGATCCTGCGTCCGGAGTTGCTCACGACGCTCGCGGTGATCGGCGACGACGAGCGCGTGTGGCAGTTCGTGAAGGATCAGGATCCGGCGAAGGTGCATCCGACGATCGCCGGGACGCTGGTGAGTCTCGCCGCGATCCGCGGCGACGCGGAGCTGTTCGAGGCGTACCGCAAGCGCTTCGAGACGGCGACGATCCCCGCGGAGCGCTCGCGCTACCTGAGCGCGCTCGGCCGCTTCCGCGATCCCGCGCTGAAGGCGAAGGCGCGCGAGTACTCGCTGACGGGACCCGTGCGCCCGAACGAGTTCTTCGTGCTCTTCGGCGGCGCGGAGAACGCGGAGGAGCGCGATGAGCTGTTCAACTGGGTGACCGCGCACTACGACGAGATCATGAAACGCCTCCCACCCGCCTTCGCCGGCGCGATGACCGGCGTCGCCGGCGGCTGCGAGCCCGCGCGGGTCGAGAAGGCGCGCGAATTCTTCGCCACGCGCAAAGTGCCCGGCATCGAGCGGCAACTCGCGCGCGTCACGGAGTCGGTGAATGAGTGCGCCGCGCTGCGCGCGCGGGAGATGGCGATCGTGTCGCGGTATTTGAGGAAGTAGAGGCGCTAACATGTCTTCGAAGATGCCGAAGAACATCGAGGAGTTGGAAGCGCAACTGCTGCAACTGGAGCCGCAGACTCGCGCCGCGCTCGCGAAGATGTTGATTGCGAGTCTCGATGATCTCTCCGATGAGGAGTACGACCGCCTTTGGGCGGAAGAGGCAGAAGCACGATACGCGGACTTTCTCGCGGGTCGCGCGCGCGCAGTCGACGGAGATGAGGTGATGGCTCGCGCGCGCGCGCGGCTTCGTTGAAGCGGTATCGGTATCTCGAAGAAGCGGAGCAGGAGCTTCAGGAGCAGATCGGATATTTCGACGGCGTTTCACGCGCGGTTGCGCTGAGATTCGTTGACGCTGTCGAAAAGGCAATCAGCGAGATTCGCCGTCATCCGCAAATTGGGGCGGCAATCGGCCGGCATGTGCGGAAGCGTGTCCTGACGCGCTTTCCGCACAGCATTCTCTACATTGATGCAGCCGACGAAATCGTCATCGTCGCGATCGCGCCCGGCCGGCGCCATCCGCGCTATTGGCGCAAACGGCTGAAGCGGATGAAGCCGTGACGGTGGCGATCGCCGCCTGCCGTCGCCACGTTTGACGCCACACCTCCTCCCGACTATCGTGATCCCCACATCGTCCAACGTCAGGAGGAATCATGCGCCACGCGTCCGCCCTCCGGTTTTTGTTTGCCGTCCTTCTTTCTCTCCTTCCCGTTCTCCTTCTCGCGCAGTCGCAGGCTACGACCGGTGTCATCGAGGGCACGGTCACGGATGCCACGGGCGGCGTTTTGCCCGGCGTCACCGTCATGGTGCGCAACACCGCGACGAACTACGAGCAGAACCTCGTCACCGACGCGGCGGGACGCTATCGCGGCGTGCTGCTGCCTCTCGGGCCGTATGAGATCAAGGCCTCGCTCGAAGGCTTCGGTCCGCAGGTCATCAAAGGCATCGACCTCGGCGTCGGTCAGACGCGCGCTGTCGACATCAAGATGAACCAGGCCGCGGTGTCCGAAGAGCTCGTGATCACCGCGGAGGCACCGCTCATCGAGACCGCGCGCACCGAAGGCGCGACACGCCTCAACGACGACGCCGTCTCCGAGCTCCCGAACAACGGCCGCAACTTCCTCGAGCTCACCAAGCTCACGCCCGGCGTCACCGTCGTGCAGGGACCGGACGGCGACGAGCTCTCCATCAACGGACAGAAAGGCATCTCCAACAACGTCTCCGTCGACGGCGCCGACTTCAACAACCCGTTCTTCGGCGAGCAGCGCGGCGGACAGCGTCCCGCGTTCACCTTCAATCTCGACGCGGTGAAAGAGATGGTCGTCGTCGCCGACGGCGCGAACGCCGAGTTCGGGCGCTCGCAGTCCGGCTTCGTCAACGTCATCACGAAGTCCGGCACGAACGACATGGCCGGCACCGCGCACTTCGTGTTGAAGAACGACTCGCTCAGCTCGAACCCGAAGAATCCGGACGGCACCGAGTCGCCGAAGTTCGACTCCGAGCAATACCAGACCGGCTTCACCCTCGGCGGTCCGATCGTGCGCGACAAGGCGTTCTACTTCACCGCGCTCGATTATCAGAAAGCGAATCAGACGAAGCAGACCGACCCAACGCGCATCGAGCCCGCTGTCGTCGCCGCGTTCGCCGCGCTCGGCTCACCGAATGAGAACGCGCCGATCGAGCGCACGAACGACGCGCGCGTCTTCCTCGCCAAGGCCGATTGGAACGTTACCGCCGCGAACCTCGCCACGCTGCGCTACAACTACACGTGGTCCGAGCAGAAGAACGGAACGTTCGACGTCGACTCGTGGGGAGTCAGCGCGAACGCGATCGAGAAAGACGACTCGAACGCGGTCACCGGCAGCTTGATCTCCACCTTCAGCAGCAATCTGCTGAACGAGTTCCGCTTCCAGTACGCGAAAGAGAATCGCCCGCGGCCGTACAACGGGCCGCTCATCACGGGACAGAACCGTCCGCTGCCCGACACCGCGTTCGACTTCGGTAGCAGCTATCGCTTCGGCATGCCGTTCTTCATCCCGGTCGAGTATTACGACACGCGCGTGCAGTTCAACAACAACGTGTCGTACCTCATGGGCGCGCACTCGATCAAAGGCGGCCTCGAATACAACCGCGTGAACTCCGTGCAGACCTTCCTCGGATTCGCGAACGGCCGCTACATCTTCGATTCCACCGCGGGCTTCCTCGACGATCTCGCGCATCACACGAACAATCACGTGCTGCTCTATCTGCAGCAGGCCGGCGTCGGCGACATCTCGGTCGAAGAAGCGGGCACGCAGAGCATTCCGCAGACCGAGCCCGCGGTGTTCCTGCAGGACTCGTGGCAGGTCTCGCAGGATTTGAACGTGCAGTACGGACTGCGCTGGGAAGCGCAGCGCCAGCCGGATCCGATCACGCCACCGAGTGAAGTCTTCTACGCGCCGTTCATCGGCAAGACGCAATTCGGCCAGGAGTTCCCCTCCGACGGCACGATCCCCTCGGACAACTCGATGTGGCAGCCGCGCCTCGGCTTCGCGTGGAATCCGAACGGCGACGGCAAGCGCGTGCTGCGCGGCAGCGCGGGCATCTTCTACGGACGCATTCCGGGACTCTCGCTCGCGTCGTCGCGCTCGACGAACGGCAGCCGCGGACAGACGATCTTCCGCAGCAGCGCCGTGAACTTCGACGGCTGCCTCCCGGTCTATCCGAACAAGCTCTCCGCCGCCTGCATCGGCGCGCCGGATCATCCGGACGTGTTCGTGTTCGACAAAGACTTCCAGAACCCGCGCACGACGTCGTACTCGCTGTCGTGGGAGCAGGAGCTCATCCCCGAGTACGCGTTCCTCGTGAAGTACAACTACGCGAAGGGCGATCACATCACGCGCTTCCTGAACGGCAACGATCCGCTGCTCCGCAATCCGGTTCTCCCCAACTGCAGCTTCGCGTGCGGACCGTTCAGCAGCGGACTCGGCGCGGGCGGCACGAACGGCATCGGGACGTTGACGGTGGTGTCGTCGACGGCGAAGAGTCTGTACCAGGGACTCACGCTCGGCGTGACGAAGCGTCCGTCGCACAACCTGCAGTTCCAGGCGTACTACACGTATTCGAAGGACAAGTCGGACGACGACAACGAGCGCGATCCGTTCTCGTTCCGCTACGCGAAGATCACGGACCTCGACGCGGAGTACAGCTATTCCGATCGCGACCAGCGCCATCGCGTGAACAGCTGGCTGCTGTGGAACGCGCCGATGGGCATCGATCTCAACCTGCGCTACTCGTATCGCTCCGCGCAGCCGAAGTCGATCAAGCGCGACGGCACGGACGCGGCGACGCCGCAGGACCGCATCAACCCCGACGGCTCCGTCACGCGCCGTAACCTCGGGCGCAAAGACAATCAGTACTCGTCGCTCGACTTCCGACTGTCGAAGCAGTTTGGCGTCGCGGGCGTGACGCTCGAGCCGGCGCTCGACGTGTTCAATGTGTTCAACAGCAAGAACCTGCGCCGCCCCGAAGTGACGAGCCTCGTGTTCAACTTCGACGGAACGGTGCAGAGCGGCGTCGGCGATCCGAGACAGTTCCAGCTCGGTCTCCGCGTCCTCTGGTAGCGCGCAAGTGAGTGTAGGGACGGCCGCCTCGGCCGTCCCTCGCTCCACAGATGCCACGCGTTCGCGAGCTCGCCGCCCTTCGCCCCGAAGACATCCCCACGTTCGGCGGCAAGTCCGTGCACTGCGGCCTGCTCCATCAAGCCGGCTTCGCAGTGCCGCCATCGATCGCCATCGCGTTCGAAGCGAATGAACAGTCGCATCTTCCGGACGAAGTGCGCGAATGGCTGCGACCGCAGAACCGCTTAGCCGTGCGCTCCTCCGCGCCCGGCGAAGACGGCGGCCGCGGCTCCTTCGCTGGCGTGCACGAATCCGTTCTCAACGTGAAGCGCGACGACATCGAGAAAGCGATCGAAGAATGCATCGCGTCGATGACCTCCGATCGCGCGCGCCTCTATCGCAAGACGCACAACCTCGGCGACGCAACAGGTGCGGGCGTGCTGATCCAGCAGATGATCGATCCCGTCCGCGCCGGCGTCGCGTTCACCGCCGATCCGGTGACCGGCGACGAGAACACGATCGTCATCAACTCGACCGCCGGCCTCGCCGACGCCGTCGTCGCAGGCAGCGCGCCTGCGGACGAACAACGCATCCGCAAAGACGCCGAACGCACGCCGCTCATCGACGTCCTCCTGCGCATCGAGAAGTTGTACGGCGCGCCGCAGGACATCGAGTGGTGCGACGACGGCGCGACGATCTGGATCGTGCAGTCGCGGCCGATCACGACGCTGCTCAACGGCGACAGGTTCGAGTGGACGCGCGCGAATCTGCGCGAAGTCCTTCCCGAGCTCGTGCCGCACGGCGTACTGCACGCCATTCTCGACATGCTCACGCGCGCGTACGCGGGCACGTTCGGCGCGCTCTCGCCGCCCGAGATGCGCCCGTTCCTGCGCACCCTGCGCGGCCGGCTGTACTTCAACCTCACGATGCTGCGCCACGTCGCGCACGTGAGCGGGATCTCCGAGGCGACGATTCTGCGGTCGCTGGGGCATGCGGACGAGATCACCGCGGACGAGGAGAAGCTGTCGCGTCCGCGCATCGGCACGCTGCTGCGCGCGTGGCCGATGATCCGCAGCACGGTCGCGTTTCACCTGCGTCCGCGACGCACGGTCGAACGCGCGATTGCAGACGTCCGCGCGGTGCACGCGCGGCTGCGCGCGAAGTCGCCGCGCGCGATGTCGGACGCCGAGTTGCGCGCGACGCTCGAGACCTGGGTCGCCGACGGTTGGCGTTCCATGTCCCTCGCCATCGTCCTCGGCAGCGTGATGTCGCTCGAGCGCATGATTGCCGCGGCGTGCGAGAAGCGCGGCATCGACTCCGTCGCGCTGCTGCAGGCGCGGCTCAGCGCGGGAGAGAAGTCGGTGACGTCGCGGCAGGCGTTCGATCTCATCGAGCTCGCGCGCGTGAAGCGCGATCGACCGCACGAGTTCGACGCTGCGTGGCGCCGGTTTCTCGCGGAGTACGGGCATCGCGGCGTGTACGAGACGGATTGGTCGCGCCCGCGATCGTCCGAAGATCCGGCGCCGCTGCTGAACGCGATCGACGCGCATCTCGCGTCCAACGCGACACTCGATCCCGCGGAGCTCGAGCAACGCCAGGAACGCACGTGGCAAGCCGCGTGGAACGACGCGCGCCATCGCCTCGGACCCATCGATCGCGCACGCGTCGCGTTCCTCCTGGGACGCGTGAAGCGGATGTACGTCTGGCGCGAGCGGTTCCGCTCGGAGATGGTGCGCGTCAGCGAAGGCATTCGCCCGATGTACCTCGAGCTCGCGTCGCGATTGCCGCTCGACGATCCGAACGACATCTTCTTGCTCGAGCCCGCAGAGCTCGGCGATCCTCGCGTGCGCGCGATCGCGCGTGCGCGTCGCGCGCAGCAGGTGGCATTCTCGGCGATGGAGGCGCCGCTTCTCGTCAGATCGCAGAACGCAGAGCGCAGAACGCAGCAGGACACTGCCGCGCTGCGCGGACTCTGCGTCAGTCGCGGAGTGGCCGAGGGAGTCGTGGCCGTGCTGCGCGATCCGCGCGAGCGCATGGAGCCCGGCGCGATTCTCGTCACGCAGGCCACCGATCCTTCCTGGACGCCGCTCTTCAC
>DATELS010000386.1:0-2698 GCA_035276365.1 Thermoanaerobaculia bacterium | reverse complement strand
GAGCGAGCCGGACATTGCCACGCCCGGCGAGGCATTTGAGTACCTGACGCGGTTGAAAGAGATCATCCTTTACACCGGAGTGAGCGACTGCAACATGGAGGAAGGCTCGCTGCGCTGCGATGCCAACGTCTCCGTGCGGCGTGCAGGCGAGCCGCTCGGCACGCGCACTGAAGTCAAGAACCTCAACTCCTTCCGCTTTCTCGGACGCGCGATCGACTACGAGATCCAACGCCAGATCGCGGTGCTCGAAAGCGGCGGAAGCATCACGCAGGAGACGCGGCTTTACGATCCGAACGCGAACGAGACGCGCGTCATGCGCTCGAAGGAAGAGGCGCACGACTATCGCTACTTTCCCGATCCCGATCTCTTCACGCTGCGCGTCGACGACGCGTGGATCGAAGACGTGCGCTCGACCTTGCCGCAGCTGCCCGACGCGCGCATCGAGCGCTATCAGCGCGAGCACGGCATGAGCGTCGTCGATGCCGAGGTGCTCGTCACCGCGCGCGCGGTCGCCGACTTTTACGAGTCGACGGCGATCGAGTCGGCGAATCCGCGCAGCGCCGCAAACTGGGTGCGCAACGAAGTGCTGCGCGTGCTCAACGAAACGAAGGTCGACATCGACGACTATCGCGTCACGCCGGCGATGCTCGGACGTTTGATCCGCATGATCGACAGCGGCGCGCTCGGCGGCAAAGCGGCGAAGGAAGTGTTCGACGAAATGTCGGCGAGCGGCGACGCGCCGGAGGCGATCGTCGAGCGCAAGGGACTCGCGCAAGTCAGCGATCCCGACGCCATTCGCGACGCGGCGCGGCGCATCGTCGAGAAGCATCCCGAGCAGGTCGCGCAGATTCGCGGCGGCACGGCGAAAGTGTTCGGCTTTCTCGTCGGACAACTGATGAAGGAAATGAGAGGAAGAGCGAATGCGGAGGTGGCGAATCGAGTCCTGAAAGAGCTGATCGATGCTTCGAATGAGTGATGTATCATTCACGCCGTTCCCGGCTGCCGTAATTCCTCTAGAACAACAGACTTAGGAGGTCTCTCTTGCGATCCCTGCGATTGACCATCGTGACTCTACTGGCGTGCCTGCTCAGCGCCACGGCATTCGGTGCCGGTTTCTCCATCTTCGAGCAGGGCGCGAAAGCGAGCGGCATGGCCGGCGCGTTCGTCGCGACCGCCGATGATCCGAGCGCCGTTTTCTACAATCCCGCCGGCATCGCGAACCAGCGCGAGCTCTCCGTGCTCGCCGGCGCGACGTTCATCAACTTCACGAACGAGTTCAACGGCGATCCGAACAGCCCCGTCACCTCGGGCGTGTCCGGCAAGTACAACCGCCACACGTTCGTACCGCCCAACCTCTATGCAGTCGTTCCGATCGGCAACAACCTGTCGGTCGGCGTCGGGGTCTTCGCCGCGTGGGGACTGCGCACCGACTGGGCCGATCCCTGGGCCGGCCGCTACATCTCGAAGGACGCGGACCTCAAGACGACGTCGGTGAATCCGGTCGTCGCGTGGCGCTCGAATGACGGACGCATCGCGATCGGCGGCGGCGTCGAGTATCGCCGCGCGCGCGTGTTCCTCAACGCGAATCGCTTGGCGCTCAACCCGTTCACGAACCGCATCGTCGACGTCGCGAACGTGCGCCTGCGCAGCGACTACGGCAGCGACATCGGCTGGAACGTCGGCGTGCTCTTCAAGCCGACGCCGCAGTTCCGCCTCGGCGCCTCGTATCGCACCGACATGGACATCGATCTCGACGGCGACGCGACGGTCACGCAGATCTCGAGCGGCAACGCGCAGTTCGACGCGGTCGTGAAGTCGCAGCTCCCGCCGAACCAGCCGATCAACACGACGTTCCCCTTCCCCGCCGTCGGCGCGGTCGGCGTCGCGTTCAGCCCGAACGATCGCTGGGATGTCGAGTTCGACGTGACGCACATGACGTGGAAGCGCTTCAAGGCGCTCAGCGTGAATTTCGAGACGACGCCCGCCGCGAGCTTCACGCGCGTGCAGAACTGGGACGACTCGTCCGCGTTCCGCCTCGGCGCGAACCTCAAGGCGATGAACATGTGGGACGTGCGCTTCGGCGCCGTCTACGATCAGAACCCGCAGCCGACCGAGGCGGTGAGCCCGCTGCTGCCGGATTCGGATCGCATCGGCGCGACGCTCGGCACCGGACTGCACACCGGACCGTTCGTCCTCGACTGGTCGGTGATGATCCTGCACTTCAAGGATCGCGATACGCAGGGCTTGAACGCCGAAGGCTTCAACGGAAAATACGAGACGGACGCGGTGCTGTGGAGCGTCAATCTCGGCTACCGGTTCTAGGAGGAGACCCATGAAAAACAAAAATAGAATTGCAGCGGCAGTACTCGTCGCAGCACTGAGTGCAGTTCCGGTCTTCGCGCAGCGCGGCACGGCCGACTTCACGCGCTTCGTCGCCTTGGGCGACAGCTACGGCGCGGGATTCCAGTCGCAGTCGCTGAACGAGCGCCATCAGGTGTGGAGCTGGTCGGCGGTCATCGCGCGTCAGGTGGGCAAGACCATCTGCCCCGTCAGCGCGCTGCCCACGGACAACTGCTGGGCCGAGCCGCTCATCTCGTTCCCCGGCATCGCGAACGAGCTGCAGCTCCAGAGCGTGACCGGCGTCATCACGCCGGCGCCCGGCACCGGCGCGCCGCTGATGCAGTCGTTCGGCCGCTCG
>DATELS010000385.1:0-15971 GCA_035276365.1 Thermoanaerobaculia bacterium | reverse complement strand
GCGTCGTAGAACTTCACGTTCGCAAAGGAACGGATTACCTTCTCGATCGGTACGGCCACGCCTTCTTTGAGCCGCTCCGCCAGCTCGGTGTCGCGAATGTCACCGAACTCCAGACGAAAGAAGTAGTTCACCTGGCGTTCGTCGGATCGGTTGAACTCGATCACCGAAGTGCCAGGGCCGACCGCGTTCGCGTCTTTTTTTCGCTCATCGTCGAGAACTGCGATGAACGCGCGGCTACGGCTCTGATGCAGCAGAAGCGCCGTGTCGGACGCGGCAATCCGCCGATTCTTCGTCCACCAACCGGTGAGGTCATCATCGTACTTGCGCAACTGCACCACGTGCGCGGGCCACTTGGTGCGATCCAGAGGAAGCGATCGCTTCACCTCGGCGACGACGCCGTAGGTGGCGCTCTTCTGCGCTACGACGTCCGGAGTCACGTCGCTCGAGGGTTTGACGACGTTTGCTTTCGACGTCGTCATGCGGCGACCGAACCCGAAATGACTGTTCGGTCTCTGATCGCTCGCGTCGTGAACCACGAATGCGGAGAAGGCCAGCATCGCGTGGACGGTGGAAAGATAGTCTTCGTGGGCGTCGCGGACGCGCTTTTGTTCGTCTTCAGGCAGCTCCGGCATCCGTGACTTCCCCTTCGCGGAAAGCATCGTAGATGTAGTGGATGAGCCGTTCCACGGCGCCCTCTGTCGCACGCAGGCGGGGCACGACCAGGATGTCATCCGGCGTCACCGCCCAGAGCTCGAACGAAGAGCCGTCGTAGCGATCGGAGAGCTGGAGATGCGCATACGGGTTGCCGTGTTCCACGGCGTACGCCGAGTGCGGGTACTTCCGCATCACGTCCACGAAACGACGCACCTCGGCGAGGTCATCGAAGACGGGGCGCTTGAAGTGAATGGCCAGCGGCGCTGGCGAGTAGTTCCGCTCGCGCAGGCCGCGGTTCGAGAAGAACTTCAACTTGGCCGCGCCGGCCGCCGCAACGTCTGCAATGACCGTGTCCCACGCCACCGTGAACTTGCCTGTGATCTCTACGACCGCGTCGCGCGTCACTTTGCAGGAAAGCGTCGGCGTGACGTCCACCTTGTCATTGAGGCGGCGATGGAAATCGAACCGCAGGCTGGTGATGATCTGGCGACGATCTTCGACATGCACCAGGAGGTTGTCGAGGTCCTCATCCGTCCACTCGCGTATGGAACGCTTCCGTTTACCGATCTCCGTTTCGATGTCTTCGCTGGCCACCATCTCCCGAACCCGGAGGTCGAGATCGGGCGTGTTGTGGCGCAGTGTCTTGATGGATGAGATCAACTCGCGCTGCGAGAGATAGACCGGCACGAGCTGCGGGTAACGACCATCGAGGAAGCGAACGAGCGTCTGCCAGTCATCGCGAACGCACACGGCAATCGCGACGAACATGTTCGGCGGACCGGCATTCAGCACCGCAAAAGGAATGCGAACGCGCCGTACACGAGATCGGCCAACAGAACGCTCCAGGCGGAAGGCATGTTGGTGTCGTTCGATGACGTTGCCGAGTTTCTTCTGCTGCTCGAAAACGACGGGCAGCGGATCGCGCGAGTACAGCACTTTCATGCGAAGGCGAAAGGGATCGGGAACGCTCAGGTCCGCGAGGTGCTGGCGTACAGCAGTAGCAGGGGAGGCAAGGATCTCCTCCACGAACACCTCGAACTTGCGCCGCGCGCCGGCGTCGTCCAACCGCCTCATCGGAACATCCTCGTGAAGGTACGGGCAACATCGATGCTAGCACGCCGTTCTCGGCTCTTGGTGTCAGCCGTGCCGGCGAGACTCGGTGCGGACGCGCATCTCTGCCGCCTGTAGATTGCCAGCAGCTGTGACGATCGCACGAAAATAGCGCTTCCGCCGTGCCATGTCGGCGAACTGGCAAACACTATGCTGCGGACCACCGTGCGCCGTACAGGATGACCGCTGCGCCGGCGAGGCAGACAGCGGCTCCGACGAAGTCCGTCACGCGCGGCACCGTTCGCTCGACCATGGCCATCCACACCAGCGAGCTGACGATGTAGATGCCGCCGTAAGCAGCGAACGCGCGGCCAGCGAATGCAGCATCGACGCGCGTCAGGGCCACCGCGAAGACGACCAAACTAACGACGCCGGGTGCGAGCCACCATGGACTGCGGCCGAGCCGTAGCCACATCCACGCGGCATAGCACCCGGCGATCTCGCAAGCTGCGGCGACGACGAACCACGCGACGTTCTGCATGCGCCGATTATCGACGCTCAGAGTCCCAGCTCGGCGGCGATGAACTGCTTCACATCGGCACCGCCGTCCAAACGAAGCGTGAGCGGGCCGAATGCCGGAAGCTCGACGTGGAAATCGACGGCCGGGCAGCAGCGCGACTCGTCAGCAACCCATTCGGCCAGCTCGGCGACGGAGACGCGCGAGGGGTCGATGGTGAACACGTAACCGTCGGCCAGGTCCTTCCGGGTCGCGTGCTCGAGGAGACGTTTGGTCACGGTTTCATGACGCGCCCGCTGCTCCTTCGTCAGAGCGTTCATGTTGCAGGCGAGGATGCGCTGCGGCTTCACGGGTTCGGCGGCACCGGCGGTGATGCCGAGGAGAGCGAGCGATGAGAGGGCGATGAGCTTCAGGAAACGCATGGTCTTGTTTCTCCTGCCCATCAACCTACGACTTCAAGTACGCTTGAAGTCAAGAGGTCGTACATGGAAATGACCATCGGCGAGCTTGCGGAGCGGGCGGGCCTTGCCGCTTCGACCATCCGGTACTACGAGGAGGTGAAGCTGTTGCCGCGCCCGGCGCGCGAGAGCGGCCGGCGCGTTTTCGATGAAGCAACGCTCGACCGACTGCTGGTGATCGCGTTCGCGAAAGAGGCAGGCTTCTCGTTGCGCGAAATTCGGCAACTGTTCGACGGCTTCGCGAGCGAAACGCCCGCGGGCGTGCGTTGGCAGAAGCTCGCCACGTCGAAGCTCGTGGAGATGGAAGCGCTGGCAGCACGGATCGAGGCGATGAAGGCCCTGCTGCGCGAAGCGCTCCGCTGCGGCTGCGTCGAGCTCGACGCGTGCGGAAAGTTGTTCCGGTCACGATCCGTCAGCAGTGCGAAGAGCCGCACCCCGAAAGGCCAACGTTGACGGAAGTCCGCTTTCGTATCATCGTCCTCGATCCGCCTACGGGCGTGACGTTTCGCGTCCAACGCGGCCGAACGGATCTTCTCGCGCCGTCGATCGAAACGGCGCACGCCTTCACGTTCGACTTCACGCTGCGCGTGGAAGCCGGCGCGGATGGCCAGCCCCGACTTCTCGGCCCGTTCGCGCAAGGCCCGCCCGCGAAGCGATTCGTGTACGTGAATTCGGGCAAGCACGCCGGTGACGCCAAATCGTGCTGGGATCGCCGCGCGAAGGTGCAGCTCGGCGGCGTCGATACGTCGCTCGTCGAGCAGGCGGCGAGGACCGGCGCTGTGATCGAGACGCAGATCGTCGGAACCGGCCGCGACGGTGGTCCGGCGTGCGCGACAGTGCCACTCATCGGCGGGTGGCGGATCGCGTCTTCGTAACGGAAAGGAACCATCGGCAGCCGCGGTTCGTCGTAGTACCATATCCCCCCTAGGGGGATAGCTGGAGACACGATGGACCAGAGGAAACAGACGCGCGTTGCGCGCTTCGGGATGGCGGCTTCGATCGCAACGGCATTCGGCGCGTCGGTGTGCTGCATCGGGCCGATCATCGCGGTCATGTTCGGCATGACGAGCCTCGCCGCGCTCGCGAAGTACGAGCCGCTGCGACCGATCTTCGGCGTCGTCACCTTCGCGCTTCTCGCGGTCGCGTTCTACGCGACGTACAGGCGGCCGGTGGAAGCGGCATGCGAGCCGGGCTCGGTGTGCGAGACGACGGGGCCGGACCGGATGCAGAAGATCAATCGCATTTTCGTTTGGATCGCGACCATCGTCGCGGTCGTGATGTTCACCTTCCCCACCTGGTCAGGGTGGATGCTCGGATGAGGAGATCGATCATGAGGACATTCGCAATTCTCGCTGTCGTGGTCGTCGCGTTGTTCGCCGTCGCGCAAACCGCGCGGGCTGCGAACGCGACGACGAACCTGCACATCGAAGGGATGACATGCGCGGGCTGTGAAACCGCCGTGAAGATGGTTCTGAAGAAAACGCCCGGCGTCGTCAGCTCGGAGGTGTCGTACGAAGACAAACGCGCCGTGGTCACCTTTGACGCCGCGAAGACGACGCCGGAGAAGATCGCGAAGGCCGTCGCCGATGCGCTGTCGTACAAGGTGACGGTGACCGGTGCGACGGCGAAGCCGGTGAAGGCCGCAGCGTCCGCGACGTCGTGCGACGTGCCTGTGGTGATGCCGAAGGCCGCGAAGTCGGTCTCGCTGGCGGGCTACCGAACCGACGAGCTGCGCGAGGAGTTCAACCGCGCGAGCGATCGCGTTCGCGTCGTGGCGCTGCTCTCGCCGAGCTGCGGCATCTGCCAGAAGGGCCAGCGGGTCGTACAGAGCGTGTTCTCGAAGCACGCAAACGATGCGCGGCTGCGCGGCTTCGTCGTCTGGCTGCCGATGCTCCCCTCCGACTCGAAGGACGCGGCCGGTGCGCAGGCGGCGAGCTTCGTGGACGGACGCTTGATGCAGCATTGGGACGGCGATCGAGCCTCCGGCAATCTCCTCGCGAAGACGCTCGGTCTGAAAGGCTCGGCGTGGGATGTCTATCTGCTCTATGCGCCCGGCGTGAAGTGGACCGCCGAGCAGCCGCCCGCACCGACATTCTGGATGCACCAGCTCCGCGAAGAGAGCGGCGCCGATCAGCGCGCGTGCCTGAATCCAGCCGTGTTCGAGGGCAAGGTCGCCGAGCTCCTTCGCCCGGCGAAAGGCGGCGCATGACCGAACGTCCGACGCATTGCCCGTCGTGCGCGCAGGCGGGCGCGCCTGTCGATCGCATCACGCTCAAGGCGTTGCTGACGGCGGATGGCTTGCGGCGTGGCATTCCGGCGCAGCCGCGATTCTGCGGAAACGCCGACTGTCCGATCGTCTACTTCGACGTGGACGGCGATGTGACGTTCACGGAAGCGGATCTCACGGTCCGCGTCTACGCGAAGCACCCGAACGATGCGGACGCGCCGGTGTGTTACTGCTTCGGCGTGAACGCTGGCGCGATGACCGGCGAAGGTGCGCGCGAGCTGCGCGAGTCGATTGCGCGTGAAGTGCAGGCGCAGCACTGCGCCTGCGAGGTGAAGAATCCGAAAGGCGGCTGTTGTCTCGGCGATCTGGTGCGCCTCGAGCGTGGACGCGAGACGGAAGTGACGGCATCGTGTTGCGCGACGTGAGGAGGTCGAAGTGCCAGCTCGGAAGAAGGCAGTACAACAGCAGGAGTATCTGACGCCGGAAGCGCAGAAGGCGCTGGCCGACCGGCTCGCGCGCGCGGAAGGACACGTGCGCAGCATCCGGCAGATGGTCGTCGATCATCGCTGCGCCGACGAGATCCTGATTCAGATTGCGGCCGTGAAGGCAGCGCTCAATCAAACGGCTGCATCGCTCATCGACAGCGAGATGCGCTCGTGCGTGAACACGTGCATGGGTGGCTCCGACGATGATCGCCTGGAGCGCGTGACGAAGGCCCTCGCCGCGGTGCTGAAGTCTTCGTAATGGACGAGCGATGAAGCACGCCGAACGCGTCACGCCGATCGCCGCCGTCACGAGCGCACTCGCGACGTTGCTTTGCTGTCTGCCGATCGCCTTCGCGACCGCAGCGGCGACGGCGAGCGTGGCCGCAGTGGTGAGCGAGCTGCGGCCGTGGCTTCTCGGCGCATCCGTGGTTCTCGTGGTGATCGGATTCGTGCAGGTGTATCGCAGAAAGTCGTGCGAGCGGCGGAACCCGGCGACGCTCGCGTTGCTCTGGATCAGCGCGGCCATCGTCGCGATCGTGATCCTCTTCCCGCAGGCGATCGCCGGCGTGATCGCCGACCTTCTTCCGTCGTAGTCGAAAAGGAACGTCACGATGAAAAGAGCTCTTGCAGTGCTTCTCCCGATGCTGCTTCTCGCGACCGCCGCATCGGCCGCGGAGCCGATCGCGTTCTACGACATCGCGCTCACCTGTTCCTCGGCGCCGAAGCTCGGCTGCGGCAGCCGCGCCAAGCGCGTTCTCGCCACGCTCACGGCCGACACGCACGTGGCCGCAGCCTGGGTGAACGAGGCCGGCACACGGCTCGCGCTTCAGTGGTCGCAATCAGCCACCGCGCTCACGGCCGATCAGTTGAACGAAATCCTCGGACCGCACGGACTCGCGGTGAACGCGATCGATGACAAGTCACGCACCGATTTGTTCGCGTCGTTTCGCTCGAATCAAGGATGGTTCGATTCCGCGACCATCGATGAGCTGAGCAGGAAGGAGTCGGGAGTCATCGCCGAGCGTCTGGTGCGCCGCATGGCGAAGCACGTGCCGGTGACGGAGACGCAAAGCGCTTCGCTGGTGAAGGCGATCATGAGCTCGTGCTGGGACCGCGGCGGTTGTCAGGTCGAAGAGGACATCGAGACCATCGCGCAGCAGGCGAAGCTCGATCGCGCGGGCGCGAATGCGTTGCGCGAAGCGGTGGCCCTCGGGTACCGGCCGTTGGAAAACGAGGAGTAACGACGGAGGGGCGTGCAGATGACGAAGCGTCGAACGCTCGCGCTGGTCGCACTGATCGTGGCCCTGCTGCTCGCAGCCGCTTGGTACCAATTCGGCGGCCATCGGACCGCGCCGGGCCAACCGCCGCTCGCGGAGCTGAACGCCGGATCGCTCGAACAGCTTCGCGCCGACTTCAACGCCGCGGCGGATCAGCCGCGCATGATCGTTCTCCTCTCCCCTACGTGACCGGCTTGTCTGCGGGGGGCCTCCGCAGTCGAAGAAGTGCTGCAGCAACACGCCGGAACGAAGATGCGCATCTTCGTCGTTTGGGAGCCGATCCTTCGATCCGATTTCATGGCTCCGACGACGGGCGCTCTACGCCGCATCTCGGATCCTCGCGCGCGGCATTACTGGGATGAAGATCACGTGCTTGCGAGGATCATGAAGCGAGATGCGCGACCGCCGCAACCGAAGGAAGAATGCTGCGAGAACGACGGCGTTCTGTGGGATCTCGTCGCGATTTATCCCAAGGCCGTGCGTTGGGAAGCGACGATGCCATCCGCGGTGATGTTCGACGGGCCGGTATACCGCGTGGTAGACGCGATGAAGGCCGCACTCGCCGAGTAATGTCGCTACTGCACGGCTTCCGTAGCCAATGCGATAATCGCGCGCAAATCCACATTCTGAGGTGCCTGCGTGCGGACGATTCGCATCGTCATTCTTTTTGCTGTGTGCATCGCGACGACGTCGAATGCTCTCGGCGCTTGGGGCCGCGCCGTGTGGGTTCATCCGTCGAAGAACGAGGATGACTTCAAGCGCGACTACAAGATGTGCGAGGACCGGGCAGCCGCGAACGCCGCACATTGGGGAATGGCAGGGAACATCTTCTCCATCGCATCCGACACCGGCAAATGTCTGGGCGGCGAAAGGATGGCAGAAGGTCAACAAGGCAGCGCTCGAGAAACAGCAGAAGACGCCCGTGTGGGTGTTGAAGTTCGACACGGCGATCGTCGGAGCCATTCGCGCGCCGCGGTCGGCCGAGTCTCCGCGAAAAGAGGAGTTGAACGCCGCATCCTTCGAAGACGAGCAGGTGGTCTTGTCGGGGAGGATCGATCCGCCCGCTCTCGCCGTGCGCGTGCGGAATAAGACGTTGTCATCCGCGAAGCTGCTGTGGGACGAAGCCTCTCTCGTCGATCTCGATGGCACGAGCCGCAGGATCATTCGCGCCGGAATCGACTTCAACGACCGTCACCGCCCGCAGATGCCGACCATCGTCGCGGCAGAGAGCGAAGTGCTGATGCCGTTCGTCCCTGCGGATTGGGTCGACTACGTCGAGCCGGTGAAGAAGTGGCGCCGGATGACGCTCGTTCCGAAAGAGCAGACGATTGACACCTCGGGGGTGAAGCTCGCGTTGGGCATGACGCCCGAGCAGCTGAAAGCGAACGTCGCGGAACGCAACGTCGGGAAGGAGTACCGACTTCTCCTGCCCGTCGAGATTGGCGGTCAGGTTGTGGATTACACGTTGATTTTTCGCGTTACCGCAACGGACGCCTATTCCGTGACCCTCGCGGAGTTCGAGAAGATGCTGTTTCCCTTCGAGCGGCCCTTTCTGTAGTGCGAACCAGCGCTGCGACGACTGTTCCGGCGATGTCGATGAGGTGCCTGCCGCGGCATCGCGCTACGGTCTCCCTGTCGTTCGCGTTTTGAGCTCCTCGTATCGGCGCGTGAAGCACGGCTGCACTTGCGACTCGTGATAGTCGAAGCCGAAAGCGCGCGTGCTCACTTTCACCACCGGCGGTGCCTGGTACCGTTTGAAGACATTCTGGTGCAACAGACGCCACTTCGCTTCGAGGTCGGCGATGAATGCTTCAGCCGTCTCGAATGTGCGGCCAACTGCACCTTCAGTCAGCGCAAATCGCTGTTCGAGCGAGCCGTCGAGGTACCACGTGAGGAGGTCTTCCGGCTCGCGCAGATACTCCACGAAGTGGCGCACGAGCTGGTCGTGATAGTCGTACCAGAACGGATCGCCTTTGCCTTCCTCCACGTTCTGATTCGCGCTGAGCTCCGCCGAAGGGACGGTGTCGAAGATCTCTTGCGGAATCACCTCGCGATCCGCGTTGATCTCGCGGCCGAGGGCGTACACCTGTCCCTTCAGAAGATCGCCGATCGGGGCGATCGCTCCGATCAAGTCGCCGTAGAGCGTGGCGTAGCCGAACGCCATCTCCGTCTTGTTGCTGTTGCACGAGATCACGGCTTTCAGCGCCGCGGCCACGCCGGCCAGCACTTCGCTTCCACGGATGCGCGCCTGCACGTTCTCTTCGTCGAACGGCGTCAGGCGCACGACCGTTTCCACACCCGAGCCAGAGGTGAAGCGAATGGCGTTCAACGTCGTACGCGCACCGTCGAACGCTTCCTCGATGGGCGCGACGGCGTACGCGATGCCGAGGTTCCGTGCCAGGCGCTCGGCCGATGTGCGTGTGCGTGCCGAATTGAATCGCGTCGGCATGTTGATGCCGAAGACCCGCTCCGCTCCGATCGCCTCGACGAACAAAGCTGCCGTGACGGAGGAGTCGATCCCGCCGGAGAGTCCGATCAGAACGTTCTGCAGCGGAATGTTGGCCATGAACTGGCGAATGGCGTAGACGAGAGCCGCGCGGATCTCGCGTGGCCCATCGTCGTTCGCCTGCGCACGCGTTCCCGTCGCTGTTGTCCCGTGTGGATCGAACGAGACTTCAATGACGATCGATTCGTGTGCCGGCGCCTGCACGACGAGGTTGCCGCGGCCGTCGTAAATCGCCGTCCGGCCATCGAAGGCGAACATCGTCTTTCCGATGTCCTGAAAGCCGACGTTATTGACGTAGATCAGCGGGATGCCGTCTCCACCAGCAAACAAACTCCGCACGACGCGATCGCGCTTCGCCGCCTTTCCCGCTCCCCATGGCGATGCCGAGAGGTTGATGAGAAACGACGCGCCGTTGTCCCGCAACATCGCGGCGATGTTCTCGCCGTAGTCCTCCCACCACATGTCCTCGCAGAGCATGAGGCCAACTCGATGCCTGGTGCTGCCGAGGACGAGCTCGTGCACCTGCAGTTTCTCGGACAGCGGAACGCTTTCCTCGGCGGCGAGGTCTTTGAGCGACGTGAAGTGCCGCCGATCATGGAACTGGCGGTACGTGGGCAGGTGGGTCTTGATAGCGACAACCGACGGCAGCAACTTGCCGTCCCGCGCGGCAAACGCAGCGTTGTACTTGCGCACCGTGCCGTCGCGATTCAGCTTCGTGCGGTCCGTCAGCACGTTCCCCCAGATCACGGTCAGACCGCTGCTCGCCGCGGCGATGTCGGCGTTGTATGCCTCGCAGTCGCGAAGAAACGCCTCACGCTCGAAGGCGTCCCCGATCATGTAACCGGGGACGACCATCTCCGAGAAGATCACGAGATCGGCACCGCGACTCCGCTGCTGCTCGATCGTGTCGAGCACGCGCCGCACATTGATGTCGGGCCGGTTCGGCTCGACGTCGAGCTGTGCGAGCGCGAGGCGAAATCCGCCGCTCACGGTTCCATCCCCAAAGCGACGATGAGATCCACGCCCGCGCGCATGAGCGCTGCCGTGACACGCTCCATCTCCAGTTCCAGATCGAGCCGCTGTCGTTGCTGCATGACCAGTTGGCTCGCATTCAGCTCATCCGCGCCGTACTTCTGGCGCAGCGTTTGGAGGCGCGGCTCGAGCTCGTTTCGCGCCTGCTGGCTCGCGACGAAATGCGCAAACGCGCTTTCGACTTCGCTGCGGCTCAGGCGCTCGACATATCGGCGCCGATTCCTGGCCTCGCTCAGATCGAGATGCCTCGCGTCGCAGTCTCCTCTGGGCTTCCAGAGGAGACTGTCTGTGCTGACCGCTGATTCCCTGAACGGCAGGAGAAAATCGGCCTCGGCGAGCTTTTCATCCACTCGGGCTACGCGCAGGTCGGGCCGCCCTTCGGCCGCGCGAACGATGAGCTCCTCGACATCGGCACCAATGCGTGCCAGCGTAGGAAGCTCGAACGTTGTGTTGACCACGACCGGTGCTTCGACGGATGCGTTGAGAAGCGCAGCCAGCCTGCTCGACGCCGTGTTGAACGCTGCTTCGGCGAGAACGACCGCCGTTCGCACGCGTGCTTGCTCGGTCTCGAGCTCACGAATCAGCTCATCACTCGCGCGCCCAGGCGGCAGCGCTTTCACTGCTGCGAAGATTCTGTCGTTTGCAGTGCTGAGATTTTGAAGAGTGAGCAACTGGCGACGGGCGCCGATTGCCTCCGACCACGCGATGAGAACTGTTCGTGTGGTCTCGAGACGCGCACGGCGCAGGATCTCGGCGGCCCGTTGTCTCTCCAACTCATCGGCCGCCCTGGACAGTTTCGCCGCTTTTCTCTCCGCCGCAGCAACCGAGGGGTCGAACGCGACAGCCATGCTGACGATTTCGGCTGCGCTGCGGCCTGTCCTGCTGTATGAGATCGTGCGCGCAAGCGACGCACGCTCGTCGCTGCGCGCCTCCTGCGCCTGCACGTGAAATGGGACAAGGAGGGCTGCCGTGCATGCGACGACGAGTGCGGTTCGCTGGATCATGCCGGGCTCACCTCCGCGTCTACCGCCGCCGCTTCCTCCTCCACGTCTTCGCCGCGTTGTCCCATCCACGAGTAGATCGTGGGGAGGATGAAGAGCGTGAGGATGGTCGAGGTGATGAGGCCACCGATGACGACCGTCGCCAACGGCCGCTGCACTTCGGCTCCCGTTCCGTGCGAGAGCGCCATGGGGATGAACCCAAGACCGGCGACGAGTGCGGTCATGAGGACGGGCCGCATTCGTTCGGCGCAGGCTTCGCGGACGACGTCTTCGACACGGCCCGCCGACTTCGCCCGCAGCTCACGGATCTGCGACATGAGCACGATCCCATTCAACACCGCAACGCCGAACAAGGCGATGAAGCCAACGGCCGCGGAGATCGAGAACGGCATCCCGCGCAGCTTCAGCGCCACGATGCCGCCGATAGCGGCGAACGGCACGTTGAGGTAGATGAGCAGCGCGGGCTTCATCGAGTCGAAGGTGAAGAAGAGCATCACGAA
This sequence comes from Thermoanaerobaculia bacterium, assembly GCA_035276365.1. Lineage (GTDB taxonomy): Bacteria > Acidobacteriota > Thermoanaerobaculia > Gp7-AA8 > Gp7-AA8 > QHVT01. The sequence continues at coordinate 4,264 of DATELS010000385.1, read as the reverse complement.
AATGAGCGCGAGCACGAGCGGGACCACGATGGCCAGGCGCCTGCTCGCCGCCTGCAGATTCTCGAACTGGCCGCCCCAGTCGAGGTAATAGCCCGCGGGAAGCTTCACGTCGCGCGCGATTCGCTGGTTCGCATCATTCACGAACGAGGCGACGTCGCGTCCGCGTACGTTGGCTTCGACGACGATGCGCCGCCGCACCGACTCGCGCGAGATCTGCGACGCCGACGCTTCCGTCGCGATGCGCGCGAGCTGGCCGAGAGGAACGAACGTGCCGTTTGGTGCTCGCACCGGGACGTTCCCGATGTTCTCCGTCGTCATCGTGGCCTCGTCGGTCATGCGTACAACGAGCGGGAACCGGCGCTGCCCTTCGAACACGACGCCCGCGACCTTACCGGCGCGCAGCGATTCGACCGTATCGAGAACCTGCTGCACCGGAATGCCGTGGCGGGCGGCACGCTCGCGATCGACCTCGATGCGAATGAACGGCAGGCCGGCAGTCTGCTCGAGCTTCACATCCTCCGCACCCGGAACGCGGGCGAGAATGCGTTCGATCTCTTCACCCTTTTCGCGCAAGACGTCGAGATCGTCGCCGAAGAGCTTCACCGCAACGTCCGACTTCACGCCCGCCACGAGCTCGTTGAAGCGCATCTCGATGGGTTGCGTGAAGGAGAAGCCCGAGCCGAGGACCTCCTTCGAAAGCGCCGCCTCCATCTTCTCGACCAGTTCCTCCTTCGTCTCCGCCGTCGTCCACTCCGAGCGAGGCTTGAGGATGACGAAGATGTCGGAGAGCTCGATACCCATGACGTCGGTCGCAAGCTCCGGGCTACCAGACCGCGATACGGTCGTGATCACCTCGGGGAAGCGGCGGATGACGCGCTCCACGCGCGTCGTCGATGCCACCGACTCCGACAGTGCCACACCGGGCAGACGAATGCCGGTGATGGAGATGTCGCCTTCGTCGAGCCGCGGCACGAATTCCGCGCCGAGGAACGGCACGAGCGCGAAGGCAGCCGCGAGACCGGCCAGACTGAGCGCAAGAACCGTCCGCCGATGCCCGAGACACCATTCGAGCATGCTCAGATAGCGCCTGCGCAGCCAGCCTACGAAGCGCGGCTCGTGCTCACCGCCATGCTTCGGCTTGAGGAACAGGCTGACGAGCACGGGGATCAGCGTGACGGTGAGCAACAACGCGCCGATGAGAGCGAACACCACCGTCCACGCCATCGGCTTGAACATCTTCCCTTCGGTGCCCTGCAGCGTGAGGATGGGCAGGTAGACGAGGATGATGATGCCGATTCCGAACGTGATCGGACGGATCACTTCGTGCGCGGCAGCGCGAACCACGCCGCGCATCTCCTCGCGCCGTATCTCTTTGCCCGAAAGCTTCCGGACCACGTTCTCGACGAGCACGACGGCACCATCCACGATCAGGCCGAAGTCGATCGCGCCGAGGCTCATCAGGTTTCCGGAGATCCCGGCGGCGAGCATGCCCCCGAACGCGAACAGCATCGAGAGCGGGATGATCGACGCGACGACCAGCCCGGCGCGCCAGTTGCCGAGGAACGCAAAGAGCACGAGGATGACGAGGATTGCCCCTTCGATGAGATTCCGGCGGACCGTGGAAATGACGCGAGAAACGAGCGTCGCACGGTCGTAGTACGGAACGATCTGCACGCCTTTGGGAAGACTCGGGCGGATCGAATCGACGGCCTCGCGTACCCGCTCCGCGACTTCGCGCGCGTTCTCACCGGCGAGCATCTGCACCAGGCCGATGACCGTCTCGCCCTTGCCTTCCTTCGTCGCCGCACCAATGCGCAGCATCGAGCCGGTGCCGACCGTGCCGAGGTTGCGAATCTGAATCGGTGTGCCATCGTCGGATGCGCCGACGACGATGCTCTCGATGTCGCGCGCGTTCTTTACCAAACCTTCGCCGCGGATGATGTACTGCTGGCGGTTCTTCTCGATGTAGCCACCTCCGGCGTTGCCATTGCCGGCCTCGATGGCCTCGAAGACGTCGTTCAGCGAGACGTTGTAGGCAACGAGCCGTGCAGGATCGACCACCACTTCGTACTGCTTCGGCACGCCGCCCCACGTGTTGACCTCGACGACGCCGGGAACGGCGCGCAGACGCGGTGCGATGACCCAGTCGAGGATCGTGCGCCGTTCCATTGGCGACACGCCCTCGCCTTCGACGGTGAACTGATAGATGTCGCCGAGGCCCGTGGTGATGGGACCCATCTCCGGATCGCCGAAGCCTTCGGGAATGCCTTCGCGGGCCTGCGTCAGCCGTTCATTCACGAGCTGACGCGCGAGAAAGATCGGCATGCGGTCATCGAAGACCACCGTCACGGCGGAGATGCCGTAGCGCGAGATCGAGCGGATCTCCTGCAGCCGCGGAAGGCCGTTCATTGCGGCCTCGACAGGGTAGGTGACAAATTGCTCGATCTCCGCCGGTCCGAGTGCCGGTGACTTCGTCAGGATCTGCACCTGCACGTTCGTGACGTCGGGAACAGCGTCGATCGGCAGGTGAGTCATGCTGTAAATGCCGGCCGCGATGAGGAGCAGTGCGGCCAGGATGACGAATGCGCGGTCGCGCAGGGCTGCGTCGAGGAGTCTGGTCATCGGCTACTCCTCCTCGACCAGTTCAGCCTTCGAGAACTGCGACTTGAGGATGAAGCTCCCTTCCGTCACGACTTCCTCGCCGGCTTTCAGGCCTGCCAGCACTTCGACGTAGTCCCCGAATCCGCGGCCCGCTTCGAGCGTGCGGCGTGCGTAGGTGTTCGGCGCGGTCTGCACGAAGATCGTCGGCTTTCCGGCGAGCGTCTGAATCGCGCCGTTCGGAACGGCCAGCAGCTTTTCCTCCTTACGCGCACCACCCGCGACTTCGAGCCGGCCGCTGACGAACAGTCCCGGCCGCAGCCGCTCTCCCGCGTTCCGAACTGTCGCCCGGATCCTCGTGGTTCGCGTGTTCGGATCGACTTCGCTGCCGACGTAATCGATCGTGCCGGAGAAGCGCGTATCGGGCAGCGCCTCGGTAGTGACAGTGATGGGGAGACCGGTGCGGATCACGCCGAGGTCTTTCTCGTACACGCGCAGGAACACCCACACGTTGCTCAGGTCCGCAACCGTGACGAGAGGATGCAGCGCTTCGACGAGCGCTCCGGGCGTCACTTTGCGATCGATCACGCGTCCGGCGAACGGCGCGCGCACGGCGACGCGCGGAGCACCTGCACTGCGGGCTTGCCGCGGATCGTCGCCGGCCTGACGCAGCGCCAGTTCCGCCGCCGCGAGTGCGGACTGCTTCGAGCGGTAGTCGCCCTCTCGCTGCTGGAACTCTCCGGCCGCGATCGCCTTCTCCGCGACCAGCAGCTTCGCGCGTTCGTGCGACTTCTCCGCGATGTCCGCTTCCGTCGCCGCGCGGAGGTACTCCTGCCGCATCCGGCCAAGCTCCATGCTCTCGATCCAGGCGACCGGCTGTCCTTTCGAGACCGCTTGTCCGAGGTCGACGGGAAGCTGCACCACACGGCCCTGCACCAGCGTCGAGACGGCGAGTAAGCGATTCTCATTGAAGGCGACGTTGCCGTTGAGTGTGAGGACGTTGCCAACCTCGATCGGCAGTGCCTTCCATGTCTTGATGCCGGCCGCCGCAACCGCTTCGGCGTCGAGCGTCACCTGCTCGGGCAGCTCTTCTGCCTCTTCGCCTTCTTCGCCTGCAGCGGGTTTCTTCTCCGCTTGTTCGGCGGCCTCGCCCTTTGCTTCCTCTTGCTTCTTCGAGCACGCCGTCACAGTAGCCAGCGCGAGCAGGAGCAGCAGGAAGATGGTTGTGATTCGGATTCGTGCGTTCATCGTGCGATCTCTCCTGTGAGCTGTTCGAGGCGCGATTCGGCCACGGCCAGCTCGCGCATGACTTCCAGGTGTTCCTGTTGGAGCGCGACGTACGTGCGGCGCGCGTCGAGATAATCGAGCTGACTGGTCTCACCGTTGCGATACGCCAGCTCGGCGATGCGGAACGTCTCCCGCGCACGTGGTAGCAGTTCGTCGCGAAGACGCGCCACGCGCCGGGACAGTTGCTGCGCCGTGAAGAAGAACTCACTGAGATCGCGCGAAACCTCACGGACCGTGAGGTCACGCTCGGCCGTGGAGCGATCGAGCGCGGCCTGTGCAGCGGCGATCTCGCCGCGATTCCAGCCCCAGAACGGCACGGATGCGCCGATGGCAATCCCGGTGGCGGTTTGGTCGAGCTCCCGTTCGTGCAGCACGCCGA
>DATELS010000384.1:0-2581 GCA_035276365.1 Thermoanaerobaculia bacterium | reverse complement strand
TCCGCCGCCGTACCAGAGCGGCTGCAGTTTCAAGCCGCGGCGCATCGTCAGCGCGCCCACGCCTTTCGGCGCGTGGAACTTGTGTCCCGAGATCGTCAGAAAGTCGGCGCTGAGGTCGCGTTGGGAAACGGCGATCTTGCCGGCCGCTTGCACGGCGTCGACGTGCAGCAACGCGCCGCGCGCGTGCGCAAGCTCCCCGATGCGCGCGATCGGATGAATGACGCCGGTCTCGTTCTGCGCGAGCATCACGGAGACGAGGAGCGTCGCGTCGTCGATCGCGTCGCGCATGCGATCGAGATCGATCGCGCCTTCGCTGTCGACCGGCACGATCGCCAGCTCGATCACGCCCGCGCGCTCGAGCGCGCGCAGCAGAAGGAGCACCGAGGGATGCTCGACGGAGGTCGTGACGACTTTTCGCCGCTCGGGACGCTGATCCGCCAGTCCTCGTAAGACGAGCGCGTTCCCCTCGGTCCCGCAGCTCGTGAACACGACTTCGGTCGGGTCGCAGTCGAGGAGCGTTGCGACCTCGGCGCGCGCGGCTTCGACGCCGTCATGCGCGGCGCGGCCGAGGGAGTGGATGGCGTGCGCGTTGCCGTAGAGCTCGCGATAGTAGGTCGACATCGCGGCGAGCACTTCGTCCGCGACGCGAGTCGTTGCGTTGTTGTCGAGATAAATCATTTTGCGGTTCTCTGACGCGCGATCGACGCGCGACTCACGATAGCAGGCCGTCGCTCGGACGACTCACCGATTTTTTACGCTGCGCGCCGGGTCATGTGACTGCCGATGCCTACACTTCACTCATACAGCGCTCCGATATCGAGAACCGGCAGCGTGTTGTATGAGAGAGAGCAGAAAGCGGGTGGCGCGCGTGGCGCCATCCGCTTCTGCATTTTTGCGCGCTTCTCTCACATGTCGAACAGGAACTGATCCGGCGCCGCGACGGCGTCGTACTCCGCCTGCAGATCGGTCTTGTGCTTCCACTCGATCTCGCCGAGCTCGACGAAGAGCCGGCCGAGCTCCGTCGTCGGTGGCACGCGCTCGGCCATGAAGCGATAGTGGCTCTCGGAGTCGCGCTCACGCTCGAGGGCGAGCTTGAGCGCGCGCGCCATGTCGAGGTTCGCGATCTCGGACGGAAGGTCGAGCGTGACCGGCGTCGGATCGGGCGGGGGAGTGCCGAGGGTGTCGCGGTACTTGCGCTCGAGCTTGGCGCGATGCACGAGCTCGACGTCCGCCAGCTGCAACATGCGCTGCCGCACCTCGGGACTGCCCGCGCGCTCCGCCATCTTTTGATAGTAGACGCGCGTCTCCACCTCGGACTGAATCGCCTCGCGAAGAACTTCTTCGACCGTGGTTTCGAGCTGTTTCATGGAACCCGCGCGCATGATAGCGCGGTCGCGCTCCGAGTAGACTTCGCGGATGCGTGCGTTCGCGGCGATCGTGACTGTCGCGTTGCTTGCCAACTCGCCGGCAAGTCTCGTCTCGGATTTCCATGCGCAGTATCTCCGCTATCCACACACCGGATTGCTCAGCGCGCAGGAGCTCGAGCGAATCCGGCCGTACCTCAGCGATCGCCTCCATGGACTCTTTGCGAATGCGATCCGGTATCAGCAGGACTGGATGCGGCGCAATCCGAGTCCTCTTCTGAAGCCCCCGCTCGTGGAGGGAGGGGAGTGGTTCGAAAGCCTCGCCGAGTGGCCGGATGTGCGCTCGCTGACGGGGGACGAACCACGCGAATCATTTGAAGTCGTGGATACCGTGCACCGCGCGAAGAACGTCTGGCACGTGCAAGTCCGTTTCGCCTATGCGACCGAGCCGAGAGTGACCTGGGTGGATACGTTCGTCGTGAACCGGGAGCGCGGCCGCTATGTCATCGACGACGTGATCTACTCCGGCGCGCCGTTCTATTACCGCGACGGTCGCTTGTCGGAGCTCCTGCGCGACGCGCGGTGAGCAGCCGCGCGCCACCCTTCCACCCGTTCCGTGTCTTCATGGACAGGGGGACGAAGATGAAGAGCGTGTTGTTGGCGATCAGCGTGTTTTCTGTCGGATGCGCATCCATCGTTCATCAGACGACGCAGCAGGTACCGGTGACGTCGAATCCGCCGGGAGCCGCGATCACTGTGGCGTGCGGCGACGTGAACAACGATCCGAAACTCGTGACGCCCGCCGTCGTGACGGTGCATCGCAAGCCGAATCATTGCTCGATCGCGCTCGCGAAGACCGGCTATCAGCCGGCGGAAGTGTCGCTGAAGAAGAAGATGTCCGGCTGGTACATCGGCAACATCCTGTTCGGCGGAATCATCGGACTGATCGTCGACGCCGCGAACGGCGCGATGTACGACAGAACTCCGACCCCGGTCGACGTCACGCTGACGCCGGAAAATCCCGCGCCGTGAACTGACGCTACGCTCCGCGATACACGTCCGGATTGGGCGGCGCGTCGTCCTCGAACGGGGCGGCGCGCAGTTCCTGTCCGACTCCCGTGCCGCCCGCGGTGCCGCGCTTCTCCATCGCGCCGTAGTAGGGGCGCCAGCCCATCGGGCCGACGGGGAAGTTCGGCGGGACGACGAGATCGCGCAGG
>DATELS010000383.1:0-8690 GCA_035276365.1 Thermoanaerobaculia bacterium | reverse complement strand
AGGCTGATCTTGGCCATGAAGCGGATCGGCTGCGGCACCGCGCTGAGGATGCACGGGATGTCGAGGTAGCTGTAGTGATTCGAGACGAGGATGTAGCGCTTCGCGGGATCGATCGTCTGCATGTTCTCCGTGCGCAGCTCGATCCCCGCCGCGGCGACGAGAGAGCGCGCCCACAAGCGAATGAGGCGATCGATCCACGGTGACGTCGATTGGATCGCGGCGATGACAATCGTCGCGGTGGCGACGGGAATCGTCATGAAGAGCGCGACGACCGCGAGCCAGATCAGGCGAAGCATGCTTTGATCCTCTCCATCTGCGCGAGGTGCTTCGCGTCGTGACGCTCGATCCGTCCCTTCGCGTCGCGCACGCTCAGCGCGCCGTACTGCGGATGCACGCCTTTGCGCTCCCACTCTTCCTCGCTCAGCCGCGAGAACAGCGCGAGGTTCATGCGCCGATGAAACGCGAACTGCTCGAGCAGTTCCTCCACTGTTTCGTCCTCGCGGCGATGCACGCGCTCGACCCACGCGTTCTGCGCGAGCGGCTGCAGCGCGCGGTCGCCGCTGCCCGCGAGGATGTCGCGCATGCGCACGGCGTAGACCATCTCCAGGTCGCCGAGGTGGGAGAGGACGTCGAGGAGGGACCAGCGGCCGGGACCTTCGGGACGCCGCAGCTCCTCGTCCGAGAGTCCGGCGAGCAACGCGCGCAGGGTTTCGAGTGTTTCAGTCATGAGAGGATTCTCCGCCTTGCTCCTCGAACGATATCAAGCGCCGTTCGACTTCGACTCCGTGCTCGCGTGGCTGGGTGCGCGCGCGATCCCCGGCATCGAGAGCATCACCGCGACGCACTACACGCGCGGCCGCGTCCGCGTGTGGCACGAGGAGGACGCAGTGCGCGCGAATGCGAGTCGCGCGAAGGTGCGACGGCTCTTCGATCTCGACGCCGATCCGCACGCGATCGCGTCGACGCTGTCGCGCGATCGCATGCTCGCGCCGCTCTTGCGCAAGCGTCCCGGCATTCGCGTGCCCGGCGCGTGGGATCCGTTCGAGCTCGCGGTGCGCGCGATCGTCGGGCAGCAGGTCAGCGTCGCCGGCGCCCGCACGCTCCTCGGCCGCATCGCGGAGAAGCACGGCTTCGCGCCCGAGCGTCTCGCCGACGCGGACATCGAAGGCATGCCGCGCAAGCGCGCGGAGACGATTCGCATTGTCGCGCGCGAAGTCGCGTCGAACGCGATCGATCTGCGCGACCGCGATGCGCTCGTCGCGCTTCCCGGCATCGGTCCCTGGACCGCCAACTACATCGCCATGCGTCTCGGCGTCGCCGACGCGTTTCCCGCGGGCGACCTCGTGCTGCGCCGCAACGCCGGCAATCTCACGGAGAAGGAACTGCTGCGACGCGCCGAACGTTGGCGTCCGTATCGCGCGTACGCGGCGATGCTCTTATGGACACGTTGATCTACACGTACATCGACACGCCGATCGGGCAACTCCTCGCCGCGCGCAACGAGCAGGGATTGACCGCGATTCACTTCGAGAAGCATGGCGCGCCCGCCGCGCCGCGCGACGAGTGGCGTCGCGACGACACCGCGTTCGACGACGCACGCGAGCAATTCCGCGCGTACTTTGCGCGCGAGCTGCAGACGTTCGAGCTGCCGCTCGCGCCACGCGGCACACCGTTCCAGCTCGACGTTTGGAACGCGCTGCGTACCATCCGGTATGGAGAGACGCGCTCGTATCAGCAGCTCGCGAAGATGATCGGCCGCGAGAAAGCGGTGCGCGCGGTTGGCGCGGCGAATGGCGCGAATCCGCTGCCCATCGTCATCCCGTGTCACCGCGTCATCGGCTCGAACGGATCGCTCACCGGGTTCGGCGGCGGCGTGAGCGTGAAGCGGTTTCTGCTGGACCTCGAGCTTTACCTCTGAAGACGGCGGGTTACAATACCCGCCTCCCTAAAATGGAATATCCCCTCCCCCGAACCATGTCCAATTCACGGAACATAAGGAGATCGCTGTGTCCGAGACCCTGATGGCGACGGAGCTCGCCGAAGATGTGGGAACGGGCGCGAAGCCGATCGTCAACGACCTCACCATCCACGTCGCGACGGTCAACGGCTCGGGCTCGCAGTCTTCCAACAATGTCCTGATGCGCTCGATCTTCCAGATGGGCGTGCCGGTGAGCGGGAAGAACATGTTCCCCTCGAACATCGCCGGCCTCCCGACATGGTTCACGATCCGCGCAAACAAGGACGGCTGGATCGGCCGCAAGAAAGAGGTCGATCTGATGGTCTGCATGAACGCGCAGACCTCGCGCGAGGATGTGGAAGGGCTGCCGTCCGGCGCGCTCTGCATCTATGACGCGCCGCTCAACTGCAAGGCGATCCGCGATGACATCGTGTTCTTCGAAGTGCCGTTCGCAAAGCTCGCGGCGGGACTCTCCGAGGACTCGAAGCTGCGCAAGCTGCTGACGAACATGATCTACGTCGGCATCGTCGCCCAGCTCCTCGGCATCGAGCGCGAGGAGATCCTCGTCGCGCTCACCAAGCAATTCAAAGGCAAGAAGAAAGCGATCGACGCCAATGTCGCCGCGATCGACAAAGGCATCGACTACGCGAAAGAGAATCTCCCGGCGCAGAACAAGTGGCGCGTCGAGCGGATGAACGCGACGCAGGGCAAGATCATCATCGACGGCAACGCCGCGGCGGCGATCGGATCGATCTTCGGCGGCGTCACAGTCGTGACGTGGTATCCGATCACGCCGTCGTCTTCGCTGTGCGAGTCGATCATCGAGTACGCGAAGCAGACGCGCATCAACGAAGAAGGCAAGGCCACGTTCGCGGTCGTGCAGGCCGAGGATGAGCTGGCGGCGGTGGGGATGGTGCTCGGTGCGGGATGGGCGGGCGCGCGATCGATGACTTCGACCGCGGGTCCCGGCATCTCGCTCATGTCCGAGTTCATCGGCCTCGGCTACTTCGCCGAACTGCCGGGCGTGATCTGGGACATCCAACGCGTCGGTCCGTCGACCGGACTTCCCACGCGCACCGCGCAGGGCGATGTCAATCAGGTCGCGTACCTCTCGCACGGCGACACGCAGCACATCGTGCTCATCCCGTCGAGCGTCTCCGAATGCTTCGACTTCGCGATCGAGGCGCTCGATCTCGCGGAAGAGTTCCAGACTCCCATCTTCGTCCTCAGCGATCTCGACCTCGGCATGAACAACTGGATGTCCGATCCGTTCGACTATCCGACGAAGCCGATCAAGCGCGGCAAGGTGCTCGACGCGAATGCGCTCACCGAACTGCAGGGCAAGTGGGGACGTTACGACGATGTGGATGGCGACGGCATTCCGTGGCGCACGCTGCCCGGCACCGATCATCCGTTCGCGTCGTACTTCACGCGCGGCTCGGGACACGACTCGCACGCGCGCTACTCCGAGCGTCCGCAGGATTACAAGGACACGGTCGATCGCCTCGCGCGCAAGTACGACACCGCGAAGCTGTTCGTGCCGCGTCCGGAGATCGACGTGCGCGACGGCGCGAAGATCGGCTTCATCGCGTACGGCACGACGACGTGGGCGCTCGAGGAGTCGCGCGATCAACTGCGTCGCGAGAAGGGCATCGAGACGAGCTACTTCCGCCTGCGCGCGCTGCCGTTCACGGACGAGCTGAAGGAGTTCGTCGCGACGCACGACCGCATTTACGTCGTCGAACAGAATCGCGACGGACAGATGGCGGACATGATCCGACTCGAAGTCGGCGAGGATCAGAACAAGCTTCGCAAGATCCTGCACTACACGGGTCTCCCGTGCGATGCGCGCACGATCACCGACGCCGTCCTGCAGATGGAGTCGTCCGTCGTCGCGGGCACGCCGCTGCTGCTCGTGCGCGCGGAAGCGCGCATCACCGCGCCATCCTCGATCATCGTCCCCGGAACCAGCGCGCCGCGCGAGATCCGGATGGAGGACTAACCCATGGCTGACAGCACACTGAAGCTCGGTACCGGCGACGCGATCAAAGAGAACCGCCTCGGACTCAAGCCCGCGGACTACCAGGGCGGCAAGTCGACGCTCTGCGCCGCGTGCGGCCACGATGCCGTGTCGAACCAGATCGTCCGCGCGTTCTTCGAGATGAGCGTGAAGGCGGAGAAGGTCGCGAAGTTCTCCGGCATCGGCTGCTCCTCGAAGACTCCCGCGTACTTTCTCCAACGCTCGCACGGATTCAACTCCGTCCACGGACGCATGCCCGCGGTCGCGACGGGTGCGATGCTCGCGAACCGCACGCTGACCGCGATCGGCGTCTCCGGCGACGGCGACACCGCCTCCATCGGCCTCGGCCAGTTCATGCACATGGTCCGGCGCAACGTGCCGATCATCTACATCATCGAGAACAACGGCGTGTACGGTCTGACGAAAGGCCAGTTCTCCGCGACCGCGGACGAAGGCTCGAAGCTGAAGACCGGCGTCATCAACGACATGCCGCCGATGGATCTCTGCGCGCTCGCCGTGCAGCTCGGATGCGGCTACGTCGCGCGAGGCTTCGCCGGCGATCCGAAGCAGATGGTGAACATCCTCAAGGGCGCGATCGCGCACGACGGCATGGCGGTCATCGACGTGATCTCGCCGTGCGTGACGTTCAACAATCACGAGGGCTCGACGAAGGGCTACACGTACTCGAAGGAGCACCAGGAGCTGCTGCACCAGATCGGCTTCGTGCCCGAGTACGAGGAGATCGTCGTCGACTACGAGCCGGGCGAAGTCCGGGAAGTGACGATGCACGATGGCTCGCGCATCGTGCTCAAGAAGCTCGAAGAGGACTACGACCCGAGCGATCCCGTGCAGGCACTGCAGCGCCTCCATCGCGCGACGGAAGCGGGCCAGATGCTCACGGGACTCGTGCACCTCAAGCCGGAGAAGAAGAGCTTCCTCTCTCTGCTGAACATGGTCGAAGCGCCGCTGGCGACGCTGCCGCTCGAAGAGGTGCGGCCGCCGAAAGAGGCGCTCGACCGCATCATGCGCGACCTGATGTAGCGGTCAGCGTTTCTTGAGAGCCAGCAGGCGCGAGTTCGCCTGCTGGTTCTCGGGCGCGATCTTCAGCACGTCTTCGTAGCACGTCTGCGCGCGCGAGATCATCCCCTCGGTCTTGTACAAGTCGCCGAGGGAGATGAGCGCCTCGACGTTGTTCGGATCGATCGAGAGCGCCTTCTGAAAACTCTCCGCCGCGTCGCGGCGCCAGCGGGGATTGCGCTCCTGACACGCGCCGAGGAGTTGCCACGCCTCCGCGTGATCGGGCGAGAACTGGACCGCTTGCTTGAGCAGCACGATCGCGCCGTAGTAGTCGCCTTGTCCCGTCAGCTCCTTCGCCTTCGCGAAGTTCTGCTCGGCGATCGTGTGCTGGCTGAGGCGCTGCTGAATCGAGGACGCACCTTCCTTCGCGCGTCCGTGCAGCAGCTTGTCGTACGCGCCGCGGCGCGCCGGATCTTTGAGGACTTCGTGTGCCTCGTCGATGCGCCGATGGATCGTCGCGAGCACGTCGCGCAGGATCGGCGGGTACGACGGCGGGTCGTACTTTTTCTTCGCGAACTCCGCGGCCGTCACGACCTGCGCGCGCGTGGCGGCGCGCGGCACTTCGAGCACTTCGTAGTGATCCATGGTCGCGATCTGCCGCGAGAAGCCGACCGCGCGTAGCGAGCGCGGATCGTTCGAGCCGATCGCGGCGAGCAGCTCGAGATCGCGTTGCATGTCCGCGAAGTCGGTGTTCGACGGCGCGGCGCGCTCTTCGACGATCGAGAAGACGCCGAGCGCCAGCAGGCAGATGACGACTTTCGCGACCGCGACCGATTGCGTCGAGAAGCGCTTCAGAAACATCTCGATCGTCGTCGGCTCCGTGAGTGCGGCGGCGATCGTCCGCTCCTGCTCATTGAGCGGCAGCGACTCGATGTCGAAGCGGCTGTTGCGCGCGACGTGAATCTCGCGCTTGAGATCGCCGAGGGAGCGGCGGAGGACGAGGCCGTTGGTGATGGAGCGGACGCCTTCGACGAGCAGCGCCGCGGTCGACTGCACGAACACGCGCTTCTCCGGAGGCAGCGGCTCGTCCTCGCTGAACGCGGCCGTTCCTTCGTCGAGTGAGAACAGCGGAAGGAACTGCGTCGTCAGCCACTCGCGCAGGAACGTCTGGCGCGTGGAGAGGTCGAGCATCCCCGATTCATGCACGCGCTCGACGACCGAAAGCGGATCGTCACCGAGAAGTTGCGCGGCGCGATCGGCGGGGATCGTGCCGCGTCGGACGAGCGACGCGGCGAGCGAGTCTTCCGGATCGCTCGACGCCGCCATCACCAACTCGCCCTGCGACCAGTACAAGATCTTGCGCAGAGGCCCTTTGGCAACCGTCAGCGATCCGGTTTTCCGGTTCTGCAGGATCTCACCAGCGATCACTGCGAAAGGAGTGATCTCGATCCGCTCCAGGCTCACGCTTGTCGGGGTTTTAGCACAATCCTTTCCAACTGTCGTGTTGGCTAAGGGTGGCACTCGAAATGCCAGTCCCGAGTTGACGGTTGGCGGTTGACGGTTGGCGGCGTTTCGCAACCGAACCCGAGTGCTACGATGAAAATGATGACGAAAGTTGCGTGGGTCCTACTGGTGGTGCTCTCGTTCGCGGCCACCGCGGGTGCGCAGGAGTTCCCGAACGAACCTTACGAGTTCCTCCTCGCCAAGCTGGCGGCACAGGAAGGCGACTACGACGCGGCGCTGAAGCACCTCGACAAAGTGATCGCGAAGAATCCTTCCGATCCCGTGCTGCTGTACGAGCGCGCGATGGTGTACGTCGACGCGGGACGCGTCGATCGCGCGGAGAGCGAGCTGCGCGCCGTCCTCGCCAAGAATCCCGACTTCTACGACGCGAACCGCATCCTCGGCCGTCTCCTGCTCGATCGCTCGAACAGCGACAAGACGCGCATGGAAGAGGCGCTCAAGTATCTCGAGGCCGCGTACAAGGCGAGTCCGGATGACTTGTCGACCGGCGTCGCGGTGTCGCAGATTTACTCGCAGCTCGGACGTCTCGATGACGCGGAGCGCATCCTGGCGACGCTCGTCGAGCGCGCGCCCGATCAACGCTCGCTCAACTACACGTACGCGCAGGTGCTGACGAAGCTCGGCCGCGGCGACGAGTCGAAGAAGTATCTCGAGCGCGCGGTCACGATCGATCCGACGTTCGGCGCCGCGATCATGCAGCTCCTCGACATGTATCAGCAGGAGAACGAGTGGCAGAAGGCCGCGGACGTGCTCCAGCCGCTGATCGCCGAGGATCCGATGAACCTCGAGATGCAACGGCAGCAGGCGTACTTTTACCTGAGCGCCGGCGACGCGCGCGCGGCGCGCGATCGCTTCAAGGCACTCGTCGCCGCCGACGCGAAGGACCAGCGCTCGCGCTTCTACCTCGGCGAGTCGCTCAACGATCTCGAGGAGTACGCGGAGTCGGAGAAGCTCTTCCGCGATCTCAGCGCGGCCGAGCCGAACGATCCCGACTACATCGCCAGCCTCGGCATCAGTCTCGCGGGACAGAAGAAGTGGGAAGACGCGGCGACGACGTTCAATCACCTGCTGCGACTCCCGAACGTTCCCGATCATCTGACGGCGATGGCGAACACGCAGCTCGCGTACATCGACCTGCAGCGCGGCAATCACGCGGCGGCGGTGGAGATGGCGAAGGCGGTGTTGTCGTTCCGCGACAAGCCGAATGCGCAGGCAATCAACATCGCGGTCGAGGCTTTGAAGAAAGACAAAAAGTACGCGGAGGCGGTCGCGTTGCTGCAGCCGCTCGTCACGAAGTTCGAGTCGGATCCGTTCGTGAACGCAAAGTACGTCGAGGCGCTCGTGCGCGCGGGACAGAAGCCGAAGGCGCTCGCGCACGCGCAGGCGCAGGTGAAGGTCGGCACGCGCAACACGAATGCGGCGGCCGAGGCGCTGGTGGCGGCGGAGAGCACGCCGGATGCGATCGCGCTGGTGAAGTCGGCCGTCGCCGCGCATCCCGATGACGTCGATCTGCAGTTCGAGCTCGGCTCGGTGTACGAGCGCGCGGGCGATCGCAAGACGGCGGAGCAGGTGTTCCAGCAGATTCTCGAGAAGACTCCCGATCACGCGCCGTCGCTCAACTACCTCGGCTACATGTGGGCCGAGGGCGGCGAGAATCTGGAGAAGGCGCAGGAGATGCTCACGCGTGCAGTCGGGCAGGATCCGAACAACGGCGCGTACATCGACTCACTCGGCTGGGTCTACTACCGCCTCGGCAAGCTCGAGCTCGCGGAGAAGTATCTGACCGACGCGACGAAGCTTCTCCCGCGCGACGCCACGGTGCACGAGCACCTCGGCGACGTGCTCGCGAAACGCGGCGATGCTCCGCGCGCGCTGCAGCTCTATCGCACCGCGCTCGATCTCGATCCGGAGTCGAAGGAAGTGACGAAGCTGCGGTCGAAGATCGCGGAGATCGAGCGGAAGGGCACATCTGCGCAGAGGTAGTTGGCTCGTCGCGGTTGCGCTGGTTGCTGCATGCGCGTCGACGCGTCCGAGCGGCGCGCCGGTCGCGCCGTTGACGTCGACGACGGCGAAACAGGCGATTGCGCAGTTGCGCGAACGTCGCGCGAGCTTTCGCGGCATGCGCAGTCTGATGCGCGTCCGCGCGACGATCGACGGCAAGACGCAATCGTT
>DATELS010000382.1:0-2511 GCA_035276365.1 Thermoanaerobaculia bacterium | reverse complement strand
CGTGGTGAGGAAGAGGACGGTGATGCGCTCGCGCTGCAGGAGCGCGGCGAAGCGGAGTGGATCGAGGAGGTCGTCGCGTTTGGCGATGACGACGCATGCGCCGTTGAGCAGCGCGCCCCACACTTCGAACGTGCACGCGTCGAAGGCGATGGAGCCGGCCTGCAGGATGCGATCGTCGGGCGTGATCTCGATGTAGTTGGTGTCGCGCACGAGGCGGACGACGGAGCGGTGCTCGATGAGCGCGCCCTTCGGTTTGCCGGTGGAGCCGGACGTGTAGTTGACGTACGCGAGGCCGCTCATGCGAGGGCGCCTCCTCGAATGAAGTACCTGCACCGCGTGTCGTTGAGGACGTAGTCGATGCGCGGCTGCGGCCAGTCGGGATCGATCGGGACGTACGCGCCTCCGGCCTTGATCACGGCGAGAAATGCAACGACCGTCTCCTCCGACCGCTCGCCCATCACGGCCACGCACTCCTCGGGTTCGAGCTCGAGTTGCGCGGCCAGGGCGTCGGAGCGCGCATCGAGCTCGGCGTACGTCATCGCGCCGACGGCGGGGCGATCGGGGAACGTCAGCGCGACTTCGTTGAACAGCTCGTCGATCGTTTGCGGCAGTGGTTCCCAGTTTTCGATCGCGTCGGGCGCGCCGAGGATGTCGTCGCTCGTGAGCGGGGCGTCGGGAGTGGCGGCGAAGCGTTCGAGCAAGCGCGCGTAGTACGTCGCCAGGCGCTCGATCTCGTCTTCCGTGAAGATGCCGTCGAGCCAGTACGTGGCCACGGAAAAGTCGCCGAGGGTGGCGCTGATGCTGACGTCGAGCGGGGTGTTCGTGCTTTCGTACAAGTACAGCGCGCGCGGTGTGGCGACGCGTTCGAGCACGTGAAAGTCGATGTAGTTGAAGAGGACGTCGAAGAAGGGCGAGGACGCGGTGGCGCCGGCGATCTCCGCGATGCGTCGCATGGGGAGCATCTCGTGCGGCTTGATGCGACGCAGCGTGTCGGCGAGCGTGCGAAGGATCTCGCGCGGCGTGCGCGGGAACGGCAGCGCGACGCGCAGCGGCATCGAGTTGAGGAAGCAGCCGAAAATCGCATCGCCGTCTGCGATCGCGGGACGGTTGTTCGTGACGATGCCGAAGAGCAGCTCGCGCCGTCCGGTCGTGAGCTCCATGAGGCACGCGAACGCGGCCAGCCACGCGTCGCGCGGCGAGAGTCCTTCTTGTCTTGCGAGCGTGGCCAATGCCTGACCGACGTCGGGATCGACGCGATGCACGGTGCGGCGTCGCGCGCCGCGCGGTCCGCTGCTCGCGTCTTTGCCGAACGGCAGACGCATGTGCTCCCAGCCATCGAGCTCGCGAGACCAGAACTCGCGCGCCGGCTCCGACGCGCGCCAGCGCAGTTGATCGGCGATGAAGTCGCGATAGGTTGCGCGCAGCGGTGGCAGCGGCGTGTCGTCGCCGCGCTTCACACGCGCGTAGGTTTCGTTCAGCTCCGCGAAGAGCGAGGCGTTGCTCCAGCCGTCGACGATGGCGTGATGCACGGCCCACACGAATGCATAGCGGTTCGCGGCGAAGCGCAGCACGCGCGCGCGCCAGAGGCCAGGACGGGTGACGTCGAACGGCGTCTCGCGATCGGCGCGCATGAGCGCCTCGAGGCGCGTCTCCTGATCGGCGACGAAGCGCGCGTCTTCGAAGGGGATCTCGACTTCGAGATCGCGATGCACGACTTGCACGGGCTCGTCGAAGCCTTCGAGGTGAAAGCTCGTGCGCAGCATCGGATGCTTTGCGACGAGCAACTCGAACGCGCGCGTGAAGGCGCGGTGGTCGTACGCGTCGTCGTATGCGTCGTCACGGAGCTCGAAGACGAATTGATCGTGATAGACGGCGGCGTCGAGCGACGCGTGGAAGAGCATGCCCTGCTCGATGTCGCTGAGTGGGAAGACGTCTTCCCAGTCGTTATTCAAATCCTGGCGCGGCAGCAGCGCGTCGCGCATGGCGTCGAGCGTTTCGTACGCGGCGTCGAGCGCGGGATCGGCGCGCAGTGAGCCGGAGCGGATGTGCTCCGCGAGCTCCGCCACCGTCGGCCAGCGAAAGAGGTCTTTCACCTCGACGCGCACGCCGAGCTCACTGGCGATGGCGCCTGTGATGCGAATGACCTTGATGGAGTCGCCGCCGAGGTGAAAGTAGTTGTCGTGGATGGAGAGGGAGTCGAGGCCGAGAACGCGCTGCCAGATGGCGGCGACGGCGTGCTCGATCGCGTCGCGCGGCGCCACCGCGTCTTCGCGCGGCGCGGCGCCGGGCGCAGGGAGCGACTTCCAGTCGATCTTGTTGTTCGACGTGAGCGGGACCTCGTCGATGGAGACAAAGTGCGCGGGCAGCATGTAGTCGGGAAGCGTGCGGCGGAGATGCGCGCGCAACTCGTCGGGATCGGCGTCGCCGGCGATCCAGGCGACGAGGTCGCCGTCGCGCGTGGAAACGAGTGCGCGTGAGACGCTCGGATGTGAGGCGAGCGCCGCCTCGATC
>DATELS010000381.1:0-14425 GCA_035276365.1 Thermoanaerobaculia bacterium | reverse complement strand
CACGGCGGGACGGGGTTGCCGTGCCAGAGGCCGAGGTTGTCGCGGCGGGCGTTGGCTTGCGCTTCTTCGTAGGCGCGACCGTCGTCGAGGTCGGCGGAGTCGTCGTACCAGGCCATGCCGCGACGCACTTGTTCGAGGCCGATGTCGAGGTCACCGAGGTAGACGCGGCCGACGATGCGGCCGTAGGCGTCGATCGAGCGCGGGACGACCATCACCGTGCGCATCGACACGAGGTTGCGCAGCGAGTACTTCGCGCGCGCGCCGTACGCCTGTCGCGGCTCGGGCGCGTCGATGCCTTCGATCCACACCATCGCGTTGCGGCCGCGCGGATCGCGGACGTAGATCGTGTCGCCGTCCGCGATGCCGGTCACGCGCACGCGCAACGCGTCCTCCGCGAATGCGGCGGTGGCGGCGAGCAGGACTGCGAGCAACACGATGCGCATCGAAGAAATCATACGCTCAGTGCACGTGCGGCACCGCGCGTCCCGGCGCGCGCTCGAAGACGAGTCGGTACGCGGCCTGCGCATCCGCGGCGCGACCGGCGGCAGTGAGCTGATCGCCGAGGAGCTCCGCGGCGGGCTTGGGGACGACGGGAGGTCCGAAGTCGAGCGGCATCGACTTCTCCGTCTTCGCCGCGGCCTCCAGAATCTTCAGCGCCTCATCGCGTTTGCCCGCCACGACGAGCTGCAGCGCGTCGATCTCCTGCAGCATCACCTGCGCGCGCATGCGCGACGACGGGCTGTCTTCCTTCTCCGCCGCCGCGATCACGTTCTTTGATAGCTCATGCAACCGTGCGGTCGCGGCGTTCAGCGCATCGGCATCGCGACGTTGCGCCGCGGCGAGTGCATCGGCATACGCGATCGTGAACCGCGCGCCGGGCGCGTCGATCGAGTCGGCGATCGTCACCGCATCCGCGGACGAGAGCGCAGCGCCGCTCGCGACCTGCGCGGCGCGCATCTCCGCGTACGCATCGAGTCGCGAGCGCTGCGAGTCCATCGGTCCCGCCGACTCGAACTTCGCGAACGCGGACGCGCGGCATGCGCCGAGCGCTTTGCGCGCCTCGTCGACTTGTCCCTTCTGCAGCAGCGCGTAGTGCAGCCACGTCGGATAGTGACCGCAGTCCGCCGCCGGCTTCGAACGCGCGGCGCGCTCCTGATTGACCACCGCGATCGCCCGGCGATTCGCATCGATGACGTCTTCCCACATGCCCATGGCGATGAAGATGTGCGACGTCATGTGCAACGCGTGCGCGGCGTCGGGCGCGACGGCGCCGTAGAGCCGCGCGGCGCGCATGCCGAGGGGCGCGTGAACGGGATCGTCGTAGGAGTGAATGAGGTAGTGCAGCACGCCCGGATGGTGAAGGTGTGTCGGAAACACTTCCTCCAGCAGCGCCGCGGCGCGCATGTACGTCGCGAAGTCGCGACCTTCGTGCGCGGTGCCGAGGAGGGAGAGCGCGTAGAAGGCGGTGGCATCGACGTCGTCGGGATACTTCGCGTGCAACGCGGCCATCGCCTCGGCGTAGCGATCGTCGCGCGCGTTCTTCTCGCCTTCGCCGTACAGCACATCGAGCGTGCGCAGGTAATCCTTCTCGCGCTCGGTCGGCGCCTTCGCCAGGCGTTCCGCGGGAGTGGCGCCGAGGCGTTGCAGGGCGGCGCGTGCGGCATCGGCGTCCTGCTGGAACCACACCGGATGCGTGTACGTCATCGCCTCGCCCCAGTACGCCATCGCGAACGAGGGATCGAGCTGCTGCGCTTTGCGGAACATCTCCGCGGCGCTCGGGTACTCGAAGTTGTGGAGCTGCGCGAGTCCGCGGAGGAACGCGGCCTGCGCCTCCGGCTTTCCTGAATTCGCGAACGCGACTTCGCCGACGCCCTGCGGCTGCGCGAAACACAACGGCGTGACGGCGAGAACGAGAGCGAAGAGAATCGTGCGACGCATGAGAGGGATGATAGCCGGATGACGCGCGCGCGCACGCTCATCGTCTACGCCTGCGCGGCGGCGCTGACAGCGATGCTCGTGCGCGCGCTGTACTTTCGCGGAGGTCCGTATCTCGAGGTGCCGCGAACGGTGTTCGATCACGCGGGACCGGATGCGCTGCTGCCGCGGCAGGCGATCGTGATGTGCCGCCACGTGGAGCCGCTCATGCCGCGCGGCGCGTCGGTGACGGTGATCGATCCGCAAGAGGCGCCGAATTACGATCCGACGCTGTACCTGACCGCGTCAGGTTTTCTGCCGCGGCATCGCGTGCTGCATCCGTCGCTCGACGAAGGCCAACCCTGGCCGGACTTCGTCATCGCCCTCGCCCACCCGCTCGTCCATCGCGGATACCGGCTCGTGCGCGAGTTCCCCGAGGGAAGGTTGTACGGCGCAGTGCGATGACGGACGTCCTCGGATTCGCCGCGTATCTGCTGCTGCCGCTGATCGGGATCGCCATGTCGCGGCTCGACGATGTGCGCGCGCTGCCGCTGACTGCGCGGATCGCGATCGCAGGCGCGGCGGGCGCGCTGATTACCGCGTTCGTGATGAGCGCGATGTCGCTCGCCGGCGTCGAATGGTCGCGCACGCGACTCGTGATCGTGTTCGCGATCCTCGCCGCGTTGGGTTTCACGCGTGTGCGAAACGGAACGCGCGATACGTTCCACATCGCCGACGTCTGCACGCTCGTCGTCCTGGCCATCACCGCGTACGGCCTCCTCACCGCGCGCGAGACCACGGGCGACCTCCTCTTCTTCTGGGGACCGAAGGGCGCGCACTTCTTTCGCGCCGGTGCGATCGACGCCGGCTACCTCCGCGATCCGAATCACTTCTTCGCGCACCGCGACTACCCGCCGCTGCTGCCGCTGCTCTTCGCGTGGTCGAACACGATCTCGCGCGAGTTCTCGTGGTGGGCGGCGGTGCTCGCGAGCGGTTTGTTTCTATGCGGCATCATCGCGCTGATCCGCGCGTGCGGCGATGCGCTGTCCGCGCTGCTCGCCGCATCCGTGCTGGCGTGGGCATTCGGCTGGGCGCAGATCGCCGGCGGCGCCGATCCGCTGCTGCTCTTCTTCGAAGCCGTGACCGTCACCGCGCTGATCTCTTTTCGCGACGCGCGCTCGCAAACGATCGTCGCCGCGATCGGACTTGCGGGCGCGGTGCTGACGAAAGTCGAAGGCGCGAGCTTCGCGATCGCGGTCATCGTCGCGTTGCTGCTCGAACGTCGCCCATCCCGCCGCCTCGCCGCCATCGCCCTCCCCGCCGCCGCCCTCCTCGGCGCCTGGCTACTGTTCCTCGTCCGCGCCGATCTTCTCGACACCTATCGCGGTCCGGGCACATTCACGTTGCGCTACTGGCGCGAAGTCCTCGCCGGCACGTTCGCCGCCGCGCGCTACAACGCGTTCTGGATTCCGTGGATCGCGCCGATCGCGATCGTGCTGCTCGCCGGACGAAACATCCGGCGAGCACGCTTGCCACTCACGATCGCGGCGCTGACGATCCTCGCGACTCTGTACTTCTACCTGAAGAGTCCCACCGACCCGAACGCGTTCTGGATTCCCAGCTCCGCGCAGCGAGTGCTCCTCACGCCGCTCCTCATGCTGCTCATCGCTCAGGGACAGGTCGCGAGCGCATCGACGTCCTGGATCGGCGCGAACGGCACGCCCGAGTAGTTGAAGTAGCGCTTCGTCACGCCGCGCGGCAGATCCGTGACTTCGATCTCCGCGTGCTGATCGGTCATTCCCGCGGCGAAGACCCAGTATCGGCTGTTGATGCCGCAGCCGTTCAGCACCTTGACCATCGCCTCCCAGTTCGTCGACGAGAAGAAGGTGAAGAGTCCGGAGTCGCTCGTCGTGAACGGCACGACGGCCGCGGTGCCGGCGGTCTCCGTCGTCTTGTACGAGACGACGACGGAGAAACGTCCCGCGGGGCCGAGGCAGAGCGTGGACGCGCTGGTTGTACAGCCGGAGGTGACCGCGGCATTGATGTAGTTCGCCGACGTACCGACCTTCGTTCCGTGCGCGGAGCCGATCGAGTCGGCGGCGTTCGCATCGAACTTGTATGCGGCGACGAGTCCCGGCGTGGCGCCGAGGGTCTGCGTGATCGTGCTGCGAATCTGCGCGAGCGTGCGTGCGACGTTCCAGAAGCGCACTTCGTCGATGCCGCCGTTCGGCGTGTGCTCCCAGTTCGCATCGCTGAAGATGCGCCACGCCGCGGTGCTCGCGGTGATCCCGCCCGGGGGCTCAGTGCGCTGCGCGACCAGCTCGCCGTCGATGTAGTGCGAGTGCAGGCGCGTCGCCGCGTCGTACGTGATGGCGATGTGCGTCCAGTTGTTCGCCGGTACGGTGCCTCCGTCGAAGAACGTGCCGGTGCCGCGCAGATACGAGCGCAGCGTCGTGCCGCAGATGCCGATCCACGTCGACTGGGTGTAGCTGTTCCCGGCGATCGACGAACAGCCGACGCCGAACGAGTCGGTGATCGACACCCACGCCTCGAACGTGAATGAGCCTCCGGTGAAGGAGAGCGCGCTCGTCGCGGGAAGTTGAATGTAGCCGTGGCCGCTGGAGTTGGTCAGCCACGCGTTGTAAGGCTGGCCGAATGCGGCACCGGCCGCGAGCAGAGCGAGGGTCGTGATGAGCACACGTGTGCTGACAGGAAACGGGGCCCGTTCACGGAACTTCATGGAATCCTCCTGTCGATCTGACGCGCTGATGGTACGCCTTCAGTGCTCCGTTCCCTCGCTGAGCATCGTCAGATAGCGGTCGTACGCGAAGACGCGATTGCGCCGCTTGCCCGTGCGCTCGCGGGCGATGCCGAGGTCGGAGAGAAGGTCCATGGAGGCCGCGACGGTGGGAAAGGAGAGTCCGGTCCGCGCGCTCACGTCCTGCAGTGACACCAAGGCACGCGCCTTCAGCGCCTCGTGCACCTGCAGCGCGGACGACGCGCGGCGTCCCGCGCGCGACACGCGCTCGCGATCGTCGCGAAAGAGAATCGCAAGCCGCTGCGCCGTCGCCACCGCGCTCTCCGCGGTCTGCCGCACACCCTCGAGGAAAAACGTCAGCCACGCCTCCCACTCGCCGCGGCGGCGCACGTTGTCCAGCAGCGCGTAGTACGTCGCGCGGTTCTCCTTCAGATAGAGACTGAGGTACAGCAGCGGATCGCGCAGCACGCCCGCGTCGCACAGCAGGAGCGTGATGAGCAGACGCCCGACGCGTCCGTTGCCATCGAGGAACGGATGGATCGTCTCGAACTGCACGTGCGCGAGCGACGCGCGCAGCAGCGGCGGGAGGCCGTCGTTCTCCGCGTGCAGGAAACGCTCGAGCGACGACATGCAGTCGGCGACGCGACTGTGCGGCGGCGGCACGAATACCGCGTTGCCGGGCCGCGTCCCGCCGATCCAGTTCTGCGAGCGGCGAAACTCGCCCGGGTCTTTGCCGCTCCCGCGCCCTCGCTGGAGCAGCACGCCATGAATCTCGCGCAGGAGCCGGCATGACAGCGGAAAGCCGTTGCGCACGCGCGTGAGACCATGCTCCAGCGCGGCGACGTAGTTCGAGACCTCGCGCACGTCGTCGATCGGCACGCCCGGCGCCTCGTCGAGCTCGAAGAGCAAAAGGTCGGAGAGCGAGGACTGCGTTCCCTCGATCTGCGAGGAAAGCACAGCCTCCTTCCTCACGTACGTGTATAAGAATAGAGAGGGATCAGGCAGGTGAGACGAAACGACGTCCAGCCGTCCAAGCGCGAGCTGCGCGCTGGCGAGCGCGAGCTGCAGTGCCGGATCGAGCTCGAGCGGAGGCGTCGGCGGCAGCGACCATGGCACGAACGCAGGCACGCGCTCGCCGCCGATGATCGTGACTTCGTACTTGCCGGTCGGCCCGCGTTTCATCGTCTTGCCATGCGAAACCTTTAATAGCGAAAATCACTATTTAAAGTTCGTCCGCGAAGTTTAAATAAGAGGCTTCTAAAAGGCAAGTTTTTCCGAAAATGGAGGCTGCCATGCGTCAAACGGTCTCTGCCCTGGCGTTTCTGCTCCTTGTCTTCTCCCTTCCCGCTCTCGCCAGCGAGAGCTTCACATTGAACGTTCCGCTGCACTTCAACGCGATGTCGGAGACGGGCGAGGTGCGGATCACGCTGACGTTGAACGCGGCGCCCGCCGGCGCCCAACTCGTCGTCAACTCCGCCACCACCCTCAACCTCGGCGACACCGCCACGGTCGGCGGCGACTCGATCTCGTTCACCGCGGGCACCGGCAACGAGGCGCGCATCACGTATCGGCCGCTCTCCAACTTCCCGCCGAACAATCTGTGCGACGGCAGCGCCGCGACGGAGAAGAACATCCCGCTGCGTTTCTCCGGCGCGCAGGACATCACGCTCTATCGCATCACGACGTACATCGTCGCCGCGCCGGACTTCGAATGCTCGAAGGCGACGAAGCGTTCGGGCGAGGCGCCCGCGACGCTCATCGCCGTCGACGACGGCGTCGCACCCGCGCTCGTCGCGACGAACGGCGGACGCCATCCCATCGATCTCCTGCTCGTCCTCGACAAGTCCGGCAGCATGAACGATCTGCCACCCGAGGTGTTGAATCCGCCGGTGAAGTCGGAGATCTTGCAGTCGGCGGTGCAGGCATTTCTCGCCGCGTGGCGAGAAAGCGATCAGCCGATTCCCGGCGGTGCCGAGTGGTCGCACGATCGCATCGGCGTCGTCTTCTTCGACTCCACCGCGGCGGCGCAGACGATCACCGGCGCCGATCCTCCAACGAACGTCTTCGTCCAGCGTGGCACCAATCCGCCGGGACCATCGCACAACTGGAGCAACGTCGACAGCACCGTCGCGGGACTCATCCCGGGCGGCTCGACTTCCATCGGCGCAGCGATCAACACCGCGCTCTCGCAGTGGCAGGCCGATCCCGACAACGATCTCTTCATCATCCTCGTCACGGACGGCATTCAGAACACCGCGCCGCTCGTCGCGACGAATCCCTCGGGCATCCTCACGCTGCCGCCGGTCGCCGGATTTCCGGACGAGCTGCGCGAGCGCTTCATCCCCATTCAGACGATCGGCTTCGGCCAGCCCGACACGGTCGACGAGAACCTTCTCCGCGAGATCTCCCATCAAACCTCGGGCGTCTCGTATCTCAGCGTCAACGCGACGACGATGTACAACTTCTTCGCGTCGATGCTCGTGGCGATCCTGAAGGGCAACACGCTCTCGATCGCGATGCAGCACAACGACACGATGACCGGCGCGGGACCGAGTGCGGCGCAGAACGTCGTCGTCGATCCGTCCGCGCAGCGCGTCGTCTTCTCCGTGCAGTGGGCGCCTCCGTTGCGCGAGGCACTCGATCTCGAAGTCTTCCGCCCCGGCTCGAGCACGCCCGCCACACCAACCTCGGGTGAGACGACACCGCAGGCCGTCTTCAAGACCTTCGACATGAGCGCGGGCGACGTCGGTACGTGGAGCGTGCGCGTCAAGCGCAAGAGCTCGCAGGGCAACGTGCCGTACTCGCTGACCGCGTTCGTGCTCGAACGCCATCTCGACTATCGCGTTTCGTTCGACACGAGTCGCGAAGGCACCGGCGACACGATCAAGCTGCGCGCGACGCTTTCCTACGACGGCAAGGCGCTCACGAAGCTGCCCGCGAACGCGATTCGCGTGCGCATTCAGCGTCCGCCGCAGGGACTGGGCACGCTGCTGCACGACGCGCCGTTCAACGACAACAACGGCAACACGACGAAGAACGGCGACGTGGTCACGCCGTATCAGCGCAAGGTCGCGGGACTCGGCGACGCGCTCGAACGCACGCTCGCGCGCGACGTCGACACGATCGCGCTGACCGAAGTCGGACACGGTGTCTACAGCGGCGCGTTCAGCGGCACGACCACGCCCGGCACGTACGGGTTCGACTTCACACTCGACTGGGACGATCCGCGCACGGGCCACGTGCATCGCGAGGAGCGGCTCGAGCAACGCGTGCGCGTGAAGCCCGATCCTGCGATGACGCAGATCGTGACGACGCGCGCCGCGGACAACACGGTGCTCGTCAGCGTCACCCCGCGCGACAAGTTCGGCAACTACCTCGGACCCGGCTACGACTCGCTCGTCAACGTCACGCTGAATGGCGCGGGCACGCTCGGCGGCCGCACCGATCCGCATCTCGCCGGCACGTACGTCTTCACGATCAACGATGTGCCCGCGGGACAACTGCCCGATGCGACGGTGATCGTCGACGGCGTGAACGTCGGCAACGCATCGAGCGGCGGAAGCTCATCGTCATCATCGAAGTGGCGCGTCTTCCTCGATGCCGGCGCGAACGATCCGCAGAACGACTTCTCGCCGAGCACCGGTGGACGATGGAGCGTCAACGCAGGTCTAGAGCGTTTGTTGTCGCCGGCGTGGTCGGTCGAAGGCATCCTCGGCTATCACCGCTTCTCGTATCCCTTCGACGATCCGCACGTCACGCAACTCTCCCTCGGCGCGAAGCGCTACTTCGGGAGCTCGCCGTGGCGTCCGTTCGTCAACGCGGCGGTCGGCGCGTATCACTTCGATCCGCTCGACGACACGCGCCCGGGCGGCAATGTCGGCGCGGGCGTGCTCTACGAAGTCCATCCGAAGTTCTTCATCGAAGGAGTGGCGAACGAGCACATCCTCGAAGGCTCGATGCGTTTCGCCACCGTTCAGTTCGGACTGCGATGGGCGTTCTGAGGGGGAATCGCCGCGAGTTCTGCTAAGGTGCGATCAAATGAAAGTCGCGTTCATCAAGCCTCCGGTCGGCGGCATCCTCGGCCTCGAGATGCTGACGTTCGTCGAGCCCCTCGGCCCGATCTGCGTCGCCGCATGTCTCGAACAGGACGGGCACGAGTGCAAGGTGTACGACCTGCGCATCGACGGCGAAGAGAAGGGACTCGCGGACTGCCGCGCGTTCGATCCCGACGTCGTCGGTCTGCAGTGCAACTTCACGACGGAGCGCAATCGCACGATCCGCCTCGCGCAGCGCATCAAGCGCGAGATGCCGAAGGCGTTCGTCGTCGTCGGCGGACACGACTCCTCGCGCGATCCGGATTGGTTCCGCCACGAAGCGATCGACGTCATCGCCATCGGCGACGGCGAGGAAGTGATGCCGCCGCTCGTCAACGGACTCGCGGAAGGCCGCGACCTCACGAAAATCCCCGGGCTCGAAGTGCGCGACAAGAGCGGCTGGACGTTCACCGGTCACGCGCCGACGCGTCCGCATCTCGACATGTATCCGCCGCCCGCGCGGCATCTCATCGCGCGCTACGCCGATCACTACTACATCAACTTCCGCAAGCCGCTCGCGCTCATGGAGACCGCGCGCGGCTGCCCGTTCAAGTGCAACTTCTGCTCGGTCTGGAAGTTTCACGAGTCGACGTTCCGCGAGAAGTCGCCGGCGCGCGTCGTGCGAGAGCTCGAGGACATCACCGCGCCGAACATCTTCATCACCGACGACATCTTCTGGATGAACGTGAAGCGCGGCGAGGAGATGGCCAAGCAGATCAAGGCGTCGGGCATTCGCAAGTACTTCACCGTCCAGACGCGCACCGACATCATCTGCAAGTTTCCGCATCTCATCGAGATGTGGAAGGAGTGCGGCGACCTCGCGATCTTCCTCGGGCTCGAGTCGGTGACGGACGAGGGATTGAAGGCGGTGAACAAGAAGAACACCGCCGACAACAACGTCCGCGCCATCAATCTGCTGAAAGACATGGGCGTCGGCTTCACGCCGAACTTCATCGTCGATCCGGCGTGGGATCGCGACGACTTCAAGCGCCTGCGCGACTGGATCGAGATGACCGGCGCGTACAACAGCGGCTTCTCGATTCTCACGCCGCTGCCGGGCACGGACCTCTGGGACACCGCGAAGAAGAACGTGACGACGCACGAGTGGGAGATGTTCGACATCGTGCACACGGTGCTGCCGACGAAGCTGCCGCTCGAAGACTTTTACGCGGAGTACTCGGCGCTGTGGCAACACGCGCTGAACGTGCGCTATCGCTACAAGGGCAAACTCAAGACGTACGTGCAGCTCGGCGCCGCGCTGGCGACGCGCAAGGTGACGTTCAAGGCCGTGCGCAACGGGATGAACATCGCCAAGGTGTTCTCGCGCCCCGAGACGTTCCTGCGCGCGCATCAGTGAGCTACGACGAAGACCTGGCGTGGATTCACCACGCGGGGTTCAGCGAGTTCGCGGAGTCCGCGGCTGCGGGCATCGTCAACCTTCTCGGCGATCGCCGCGGACTCGTCGTCGACGTCGGATGCGGCAGCGGCGTGCTCGCCCGCGAGCTCACGCGCGCGGGATTCGATGTCCTCGGCATCGATGCCTCGCCTGCGATGATCGCACTCGCACGGGAGACCGCGCCGTCCGCGCGCTTCATCGTCGGCTCATTCGATTCCGTGGACTTGCCTCCGTGCGCGGCGATCATCGCGACCGGAGAGGTGCTCAACTACGGCACGCTCGATGGCGTCCGCGCGTTCATCGAACGCGCCGCGCGGGCGACGGAGATGCTCATCTTCGACATCGCCGAGCGCGGTGGATATCCGCCGCACGACGAGCGGCGCGTCGGCGGCAACGACTGGTCCGTCATCGCCATCAAGGACAGCGACGGCGCTCGACTCACGCGTCGCGTGCTCACCTTCCGCGACATCGACGGCGACGTGCGCCGCACGGAGGAAGTGCACGAGTTCGAGCTGTACGAGCGCGAAGTCATCCTCGCGCTCTTGCGCGACGCCGGATTTCGCGTGCGCGTCCGGCGGTCGTACGGCAAATACCGGCTGCCCCGCGGCCACGCCGTGTACGTTTCGGAACGCCGGCGGACGCCGGCGCTCCGCTTGCGTGCTTCTTGCTACCTCGCCGCACGTGCACATTGAAGCCTTTCTCCTCGACATCGACGGCACGCTCGTCGATTCCAATGACAAACACGTCGACTGCTGGGTCGAAGCGTTCGCGCATTTCGGCAAAGAAGTCGAGTGGTCCGAGATCCGCCAGCAGATCGGCAAAGGCGGCGACCTCCTCGTCCCCGACACGCTGAACGCCCGCGAGATGCGCGCGTTCGGCGAGGACGTGAAGAAGTATCGCGGTGAGCTGTGGAAGTCGAACTACATGGAGAGCGTGCAGCCGTTCGCCGGCGCGCGCGAGTCCATCGATGCGTTGCACGCGCGCGGCATCAAGCTCGCCGTCGCGTCCTCATCGAACCCGGACGAGGTCGAGTACTATGTCGAGCTTCTCGGCATCGGCGCGCTTCTCGAAGGCGCCACGTCGAAGAAAGACGCGGAGGTCTCGAAGCCCTCTCCGGAGATCTTTCAGGCCGCGCTGGAGCGCGTGAAGAGCGACCCGGCGCGTACGTTCGCCCTCGGAGACACGCCCTATGACGTCCTCGCCGCGCACCGCATCCCGGTGCCCGTCGTGGCCGTGCTGAGCGGCGGCTTCGCGCGCGAGCTCCTGAAGAAAGCGGAGTTCCTCTTCGACGACATCTCCGCCATGGTGAGGGAGCTCGATCGCATCGATGACTACTTCCGCGAGTGACGTCCACCGGCGCGCCATCATCGTCGACGGACACTGCGACACGCCGTATCGCCTGCTCCGCCACAACCTCCATCTCGAAGAACATGACACCGAGGCGCAGGCGGATCTCGGGTCGCTGCGGGAGAGCGGGATCACCGCCTCCTTCTTCGCCGCGTACGTACCGCCGTTCTACGCCAACCGCGGCGCCGCCGACTTCGCGCGCAAGCTCATCACGCTCATTCACGGCGAAGCCGAGCGTCATCGCGACAGCGTCGTGCTCGCGACCGACACCGCGGGCATCCGCGCCGCGAAGCGCGACGGCAAGCTCGCGCTGATGATCGGTGTCGAAGGCGGACACGCGATCGAAGACTCGCTCGACATCCTCCGCGAGCTCTACGCGAGCGGCGCGCGGTACATGACGCTCACGCACGTCAACACGAACAACTGGTGCGACTCGTCCGGCGACGCGCCGCGGCACGGCGGTCTCACCGACTTCGGCCGCGACGTCGTCCGCACCATGAACGACCTCGGCATGCTCGTCGACGTCTCGCACATCTCGGACGACGCCTTTCGCGACGTCATCGAGACGACGCGAGTGCCGGTCATCGCGTCGCACTCGTCGTGTCGCGCGCTGTGCAGACATCCGCGAAACATGACCGACGACATGCTGCGCACGCTCGCGCAGAACGGCGGCGTGTGCATGATCAACTTCTTCTCCGCCTTCATCAGCGATGAAGTCGCGCAGGTGATCATGGCCGCGTCGAAGCGCGAGAAGCCCGCGCAGCCGCGCGAAGGCGGCACCGAGGAGATGCCGTCCGACAGCACGGACTGGGATCAGTTCCTCGCCTGGTTCCAGAGCCTCGGCTGCCCGCAGGCGACGCTCGAGCAGGTCGCCGATCACGTGTTTCATGCCGCGGAAGTGGCGGGCATCGATCACGTCGGCATCGGCAGCGACTTCGATGGCGTGCCCGCGCTGCCCACCGGACTCACGTCCGCATCGCAGCTTCCCGCGCTCACCGCACTGCTCATGCAGCGCGGCATGTCCGAATCCGACGTGCACAAGGTTTTGGGCGGCAACTTCATGCGCGTGTTCGACGCGGTGGAGCAAGGGCAGCGGTAGCCGTTACAATCCGCCCGCATGCCGACTGAAGTGGAAGTCCTCCGCGATCTCGCGCGCGAATTCTGGGCGGGCAAAGTGCTGCCGTGCCCGAGGCATCCGGGAGGGACGCTCGTCGGAAGCTTCGTGCAGACGACGTTCGCCGATCACATCTTCCTCACCTGCTCCAAGGGCAGGGAAACGATCACCATCCCGCAGCGGCCGAAGCAGATGGAGTTCTACGACCAGCAGGTCGAGGGCTTCGTCGAGAACATCCAGCGCGGCGACGCCATCCTCTGCTATCGCTGCCAGTCGAAGATCGAGACCAACGCCAAGCCGAACCCCGAAACCGGCATCACCGACTACACCTTCACCTGCATTCGGTGCTTTTCCTGGGGCCGATGGGTCGGAAAACCGGAATTGGCAAAAATTGGCGGGTAGGGAAATCCCTCTCTCCGTCACTCCTGTTGTGAGTGTCTTGTCGAAGGAGTGACGTGTGTCTGTGAGTGCTGACTTTTCTACGGAAGTGCCGGTCGAGGTTCTGGATGCAGGACCGCGCTGGTCATTCAGCAGTCTCGCCGCGAATTTCGCGCGCGTGGAGCTCCTCATCGGCTGGTACGGTGGCGACCCCGACCGTTACCTGGATGCCGTGGAAAGCGGCGCCGAGGATGAGTCGGATGTCCCGTTTCTCGTCGTGATGAAGCAGCGCCTCGCGGAAGACCCTTCCCTCCTCGACGACATGCGCCGCATCGTCGACGAATTCGCGAACCGCTTCGGCGCCTGACCCCGCGATACACTCCCGCGTCATGCACGTCGTCATCCTCGGCGGTGGCTTCGCCGGCCTGTACACCGCGCGCGGGCTCAAAGACGTGGAGGTCGACGTTACCGTCATCGACCGGCACAACTACCACCTCTTCCAGCCCCTGCTCTATCAAGTCGCGACCGCGGGACTGAACCCGAGCGACATCGCCGCGCCGATCCGCGGCATCCTCGGACGCCAGAAGAACATCTCCGTCCTCCTCGGCGAAGCGGTGAGCGTCGACGTCGAGCAGAAGCGCGTGATCCTCAGCGACGGCGAAGTCGCGTACGACCAGCTCGTGATCGCGACCGGCGCCACGCACTCGTATTTCGGACATCCCGAGTGGGAGCGCGTCGCGCCCGGCCTCAAGTCGATCGATGACGCGCTCGAGATTCGCCGTCGCGTGCTGCTCGCGTTCGAGGCCGCGGAGCGCGAGAGCGATCCGAAGAAGCAGGAGGCGTGGCTCACGTTCGTGATCATCGGCGCGGGTCCGACCGGTGCGGAGCTCGCGGGTGCGCTGTCCGAGATCGCGCGGCAGACGATGGTCAAAGACTTCCGCCACATCCGTCCCGAGAGCGCGCGCGTGATTCTGATCGAGGGAAAAGATCGCGTGCTGCCGACGTATCCGCCCGGTCTCTCCGAGAAGGCGCGACATCAGCTCGTCGACCTCGGCGTCGAAGTCCTCACCGGCGCGATCGTGACGAACGTCAGCGAGTCCGAGGTGTGCATCGGCGAACGCGTGATTCCGGCGCGCACGACGCTCTGGGCCGCCGGTGTGCAAGCCTCACCCCTCGCCCGATCGCTCGGCGTTCCTCTCGATCGCGCGGGACGCGTGCTCGTCGAGCCCGATCTCACGATCCCCGGCCACAAAGACGTCTTCGTGATCGGCGACCTCGCCGCGGTCAAGCAATACGACGGCAGTTTCGTGCCCGGCGTCGCGCCCGCGGCGATTCAAGAAGGCCAACACACCGCGCTCAACCTCGAGCGCGCCGCTGGCGGACAACCTTTGCGCGCGTTCAAGTACAACGACAAAGGCTCGCTC
>DATELS010000380.1:0-4678 GCA_035276365.1 Thermoanaerobaculia bacterium | reverse complement strand
GGTCTTGACGCTGAGATTCAACGCGTGCGCGATCTCGGTGACGGATTTTCCCGAGCCGAGAAGGCGGAAGACTTCGAACTCGCGATCGGAGAGCTGTTCGTGCGGAAGCGAGCGCCCGTCGCCGCGCGAGAGTCCAGCCTTCAATCGTCCGGCGATCGTGGGGCTCATGTAGGTTTCGCCCGTCGCGACGCGACGCACGGCCTCGAGCAGCGTTTCCGGAGGGACGGATTTCTGCACGTAGCCGTCCGCGCCGGCGCGCAACGCGCGGATGGCGAAGATGTCCTCGGCGTGCATGCTGATGATGAGCACGGGCATGCTCGGGAACTCGGACCGGATGTGTTTCAGCACCTCGATGCCGTCGCGATCGCCGAGGACGAGGTCGAGGATGACGGCGTCAGCGCGGCCGGAGCGGAGGAACGTCAGCAGCTCGTCGGCGGACGCGGCTTCGCCGGCGATCTCGATTCCCTCGGCATCCGCGAGGATGAGACGGAGACCCTTGCGGACGACGGCATGATCGTCAGCGATCACGATCCGGGTCATGCGCGACAGGATGCGCCATTCGGAGAACGAGCGCCACCGTGCCCGGCGAATTTGGCAGTATCGTTTCCGGAACCGTGGTCGCGCACAGAGGCGGCGTCCCGCCCGCACGCAGAGACTTGCTGCTCGTTGCGTTGATCCTCATCATCGTCGACGCGGCGGCCGCGGCGTATCTCATCTACGTGTTTCTGCCGGCGCGGAGCACGGACGCGCTCGCGCGAGCGCCCGCGCAGCTCTCACTGCTCGCGCGCGATCGACAAAACGCGCTGGCCGGTTGGGTCGCGGAACGCCTCGCCGACGTTGAGCTGACCGCGTCGCTCCTCGGCGCGAACGACATCGACGCGCACGCGCCGGCGCTGCTCGATCATTACCTCGTCTCTTATCGATACGAGACCGCGGTGATCCTCGATGATGCAGGCCAGGTGCTGCTGCGCCGCGGTACGGACGAGACGGATCTCGCGACAATCGTCGCGTTCAGTCGCGAGGCGCCGGCAACGAAGGGCGGATGGATCGACTTCCGCCGCACGGCGCGCAAGCAGCCGAAAATTCTCACAGCATGCCGGCTCAGCGGAGCGCATCCAGCGACTATCGTTTTCGTGTCCGATCCATATGACTATGTCTATCCGCTGTTCGAGACGGTCACCGTCGCATCGCGAACGGGCGAGACGAATCTGATCGGACTGTACGGCGACTGGAGCGTCGGCCTGACGCCGTATCGTTTCGGCCCTCCGCCGCCGATGACGGCGCGCATACCGCTGCCCCGCGAGCAGGCGAAAGCGCTCCTCGCCCTCGGCGACCGAAGCCTGCGTATGGTCGACCGCCGCGGGATGCCGGTCATCGGCGTCGTCAAGGCGATTCCGCGTACACCCTGGGTCGTCTTCGCGAAGATCGACGAAGCGGAGGTGATCGCAGGCGCGGTCGAGGAGACGAAGCGCCTCGGACAGATGTTCGCGTTCGGCTCGCTGATGGTGGCGATTTCGGCGTTCGTGATCCTGCGATCGCGTCGCGTGCACGAGATGCGCTCCGCGGAAGATCAACTGGCGCGGCTCTACGAGAACACGACGAGCGGCATCGTGGTGATGCGCGTGCTCGTCGACGAAAAAGGCACGCCGTTCGATCACGAGCTCGTGGACATGAATCCGGCCGCGGAGGAATTCTTCGGCGTCACTGCGACGGAGGAGATCGGGAAACGCTCCGCGGATGCGGCGTACCTGGCGTGGCCGCCGGACATCCGCGCGCGGAATTACGACGTCGCGCTGACCGGAAAGTCGACGCATTACGAGCGCTACGACGCGCAGTCGGAGCGCTGGTACGACACGCGCTGTTTCTCGCCGCGCCGCGGCCAGTTCGCGCAAGTGCTGACGGACATCACGGAGCGCAAGACGTCGGAGGAGGCGGTGCGTCATCTCTCGGCGCGCGTGCTGCGCGTGCAGGACGAGACGCAACGCCGCATCGCGCGCGAGCTGCACGAAACAGTCGCCCAAAGCCTCGCCGGCCTGCGCATGAACCTCGGCATGCTGGAGCGCTCGGCGAACGGCGACATCGTCGCGGACAGCATCAAGATCGTGGACGCCGCAGTGAACGAGGTGCGCACGGTGTCGTACCTGCTGCATCCGCCGATGATCGATCAGGCCGGCCTGATCACCGCGCTGCGCTGGTACCTGGAAGGCTTCCAACAACGCAGCGGCATCACGACATCACTCAATGCGCCGGAAGACCTCGGCCGCCTGTCGCGCAATCTCGAGACAACGGTGTTCCGCATCGTGCAGGAGTGCCTGACGAACGTGCAGCGCCACTCCGGCAGCACGACCGCACATGTTTTGGTGCACCGCTCGGACGAGCACTTATCGA
Organism: Thermoanaerobaculia bacterium; assembly: GCA_035276365.1. GTDB lineage: Bacteria > Acidobacteriota > Thermoanaerobaculia > Gp7-AA8 > Gp7-AA8 > QHVT01. The sequence continues at coordinate 2,290 of DATELS010000380.1, read as the reverse complement.
TCACCATCACGGATGAAGGCCACGGCCTCCCGCCCACCCTACGCGAAAACCCGAGCGCCCTCCTCGCCGCCGGCGTCGGCATCGCCGGCATCAACGAACGCGTGCACGAACTGCGCGGGGAGATGAGGATCGAGTCGACGGGGAGGGGAACGACGGTGATGGTGACGCTGCCGGTCGGCTTCAACGAGACGCAAAGGCAACAAGAAGGCTAGGCCAACCAGCGCAGGCGGCCGTGCCGCCTGGCGTCCCCAACGGGATTCGTATCGCCCTTACTATTGACGGCTCAGTAAGTTACATGAAACATGGTACGCCAAAAACGCGTGAAACGCCGAAAAAGTCTAACGGAGGTACAAATCAGGTACACGGCCTACACGCCCCAGTCGCTTGCTGCGTCGGCGTCGGCGAATGTCGCGCCGAGTCGCGCCGCGCCCTCGGTCACGTGAGCAAGCTCCAATTGCGATCGACGACGGTCGCGGGATGCGCCCCTGCTGGCGGAGCATTCATTCGAGCGCGCGCACGTCGGGCGCCGGCGGATCGATGTCGGTCGCGCGCCACATCGCCGCGAAGGTCGCGCCCATCAGTAGTTCGTCTATCGCGCCTCCAGGCGAAGAAGAAGCGCTGAATGGCGGCTACGGCAGGAACGGCGAGAGGACGAAGGCGACCGAGTAGAGGCGCCTGCCGTCCTTGGCGATGTCGCTGCGCGAGTGTTCGAGGATGTCGAGCACCTGCTGCAGGTGCGCGTTCACCTGTTCCAGTTCTCTCGCCGTCAGCCGTCCGATGCGCTGCGCCGCCCACAGCTCGCGGCGCTTGCCGCTCACGTGCGGCGAGAGTGCGAAGGCGCGCGTGAACATGCGCAACGCCCCGCGCAACATGGCGCCGGCGGCGCGCACCACCGCCTTCGTATTCGCGCGCTGCTCGGGGCGGTAGACGATCTTCAGAGGCCGCGCGGGAAGGTCGACGATCGCCGCCTTGCGCCCGCGCACCACGTCGTCCTTCATCGAGACGAGCTTGTGCTTCGCCAGGATCCGGAGGTGGTAGTAAAGGCCGTCGACGCGGAGGCCGAGGATGCGGGCGAGGTCGGAGACGGGAGCGGGGCCGCCGGCGTCGAGGGTGTCGAGGATGGCGAGGCGGACGGGAGAGCCGAGGGCGGCGATCTGGCGGTCGTCTTTGATCAGAAACATCATTTCTCCTATCATTGAAAAAATGCGAAAAGTTTCAATGAGTGTCTACGCGCTGCTTTTGGTCGTATGCGCCGCCGAAGCGAAAGAACCGCCGCGGACGAAGTTCGACGGGAAGTTCGTCGACGACTTCATCACCGCGGCGATGAAGCGCGATGGCATCCCGGGCGCGGCCTTCGTCTTCGTCAAGGACGGACGCATCGTCTACATGAAAGGCTACGGCGTCGGGAATGTCGAGACGAAATCGCCCGTCGACCCGGAGCGTACGGTCTGGCGCATCGGCTCGATCAGCAAGACGTTCACCGCGACCGCCGTGATGCAACTCGCCGACCGCGGCGTCGTCGACGTCCGCGCCGACGTCAATCGCTACCTCACGCGGGTGAAGGTTCCGGACACCTATCCGTTGCCGGTCACCGTCGCCGACCTCCTCATGCACACGGCGGGATTCGATGAGATCCGCCCCGGCACGCAGGCGGCGAGCGCCGATGGCGTCCTGCCGCTGGACGAGTTCCTCCGCACAAAGCTGGTGCGCGTCCGCCCGCCGGGCACCACCCTCGCCTACTCGACGTACGGCATCACGCTGGCGGGAGCGCTGGTGGAGGACGTGACGCACCAGCCGTTCGCCGGCTACCTGCACGACCACGTCTTCGCCCCACTCGGCATGACGCGCACGAACGTCGGCGCGCCGCCGGCCGGCGACGTCGCGGTAGGCTACGAAATGCGCGACGGAAAGCCGGAGGCGCAGGCGTGGGAGTGGTACCACACCACGCCCGCGTCGTCGGTCAACAGCACCGTCGCCGACATGGCCAAATACATGATCGCGCACCTCGACCAGATGGGCGGAAAGCTCTTCTCTCCCGCCACGGCGAAGGAGATGCACCGCCAGCACCTCACCGCCGATCCGCACGTCACCGGCGTGACCCTCGGCTTCTGGGAGGACTCCGACGGCTCGCTGCGCGTGATCGAGCACGGCGGCAACATGGCCGGCTTCAGCGCGCAGATGACGCTGATTCCGTCCGACAACGCCGGCTTCTTCGTCATCAGCCACCTCGAGGGAAGTCACCTGCGCGACGACCTGAAGTGGGGGCTGCTCGAGCACCTCTACCCCGCCG
>DATELS010000379.1:0-7047 GCA_035276365.1 Thermoanaerobaculia bacterium | reverse complement strand
AGCTCTCTCGCCGCGGGCGCGGGTGCCTCCGGTTGCCCGCCGCCGCTCACCGCGGCCGCGTAACGCTCGATCGAGCGCACCGGCTCGAGCACGATGCGCGACATCAAGAGATAGACGACCAGCACGAGCATCACGTCGACGACGACCACGCTGCTGGTCAGGCGCATGCGCAGCGCGCGCAGATCGTCCTCGATGAGGCGGCGGGAGACATAGAGCCGCGCGCGCCCGATGCGGTTTCCGCCGAACTCGATCGTGTCGTCGTACGTCAGCAAATCGTGCGGCAGACCTTTTCCCGTCCACGGCACGAGCTTCCATTGCGCGTCGCGTTGCCGGCCGAACGTCTGTCCGGCGGCCGTGACGCGCAGTCCGTACACCGACTTCGGCAGCGCCATCGCTTCGATCACCTTCTCGATCTGCCGGCGATCGATGTTCCACACCGGCTCTTCGAGCGCGACCTTGATCTCGTGAATCTGCAATTTCGCGAGGCCGTCCAGCCGCACGGTCATCTCGCGTTTTCGCGACTGGTATTCGACGATCGAGTACAAGCCCGCGAGCAGCGTCGTCGCCGCGACGAGACCCGTCGCAACGAGAAAGGCGAGGGACCGATTGCGACGTTCGCTCATCGATACGTCTGCGGATCGAACCAAAGCTTCTTGTCGTTGAACGGCGTCTCCGGACCGACGAACGGATTGGCGATCTTGTACATCCGCCGCGTCTTCAGATGCAGCCGCTCGATTTTCCACCGCTGATAGCGATCGAAGATGCGGTCGTACGTGCCGTCCTCGATCATCATGCGCATTCCCTCTTCTGCGCGCGCGGCCAGACGGCGTCCTTCATTCGTGCGCGGAAACCAGAAGTACATCGGCAGGGGATAGTAGAAGACGATCGTGTCTTCGATGGCCAGGTCTTTCGTCGCCGCTTTGTGCTGCTCGAGCTCATCGAGCACTTCCACCGCCGCGCGCAGGAACACGTCGAAGCGCCGATGCGCGAGCATGTCGAACAGGCCGTCGTAGCTCGATCCCGTGACGACATTGAACTTGCTCGCTTTGAGAATGTCGACGTCGATCCAGCCGAGGCCGAGGCCGAAGGTGAATTTGCGGAGATCGTCGAGGGAGTGTACGGCGGCGAAACGCGACTGCTCGCCCTTGCGAATGAGAAACACGCAATAGCCGCCGAGGTTTTTGTCGACGGGGATGTGGACGGCGATGAGATTGCGCTCGAAGTCCGGAGTCGTGCCGAGGTACATCACCGTCAGCTTGCCGGTGGCGTTCTTCAGCTCGAACGCCTGCCGCTGCTCCGTCATCACCTCCGACGCGGAGATCAGCTTGTAGGCGCCCCACTTCCGCTCCGTCTTCTCCAGTGCGGTGCGCAGGATCTCCCATTGATACGCATAGCGGACGTCGTGCGGCGACTCGGGGAGGTGATGAATATACGTCATCACCTTCGGCTCCGCGGCGGAGAGAGGCATCACGACGATCGCCGCAACGGCGATCGCGCCGGCTAAACGATTGTTCATGATTACAATTGGCGTCCTCAATATACGCTCATGCTCAGGAACCGCATCCTCCTCGTCGACGACGAGGACAGCCCGCGTTTCGGTCTGCGAAGATTTCTCAAGTCGCATGGATTCGATATTGAAGAAGCGGGCGATTGCGCCACGGCGCGCACGAAGTTCCGCAGCTTTCAGCCGGACATTGCGATTCTCGACTTTCGTCTGCCCGACGGCACCGCGCTCGATCTCATTCCCGAATTCCGCGCGCAGGATCACGCGGCGGTCGTCGTGCTCACCGCATTCGCGTCGATCGACACCGCGGTCGAGGCGGTAAAGCTCGGCGCCGAACAGTTCTTCACGAAGCCCGTGCAACTCGACACGCTGCTCGTCGTCATCAATCGCATCATCGAGAACCAGCGCAATCGCCACAAGGCGTTGGCCGGCGCGTTCGTCAATCAGTCGCGCGACGCCATCGACCCGTTCCTCGGCACCAGCGATCCCATCGCCGAATTGCACGCGAAGGCGGAGTCCGTGCTGCGCACCGAGAGTCCTGTGCTCATTCACGGCGAGACCGGCACGGGCAAGACCGTGCTCGCGAAGTGGCTGCATACGCACGGCAAGCGCGCGGGCGAGGCGTTCGTCGATCTCAATTGCGCGGGCATCTCGCGCGAGTTTCTCGAGACCGAGTTGTTTGGACACGAAAAGGGCGCATTCACCGGCGCAGCGGCCACGAAACAGGGACTGCTCGAGATCGCGCATCGCGGAACGGTTTTTCTCGACGAGATTGGCGACATGGATCCGCTGGTGCAGGCCAGTCTGTTGAAGGTCCTCGAGGAAAAACGATTTCGCCGATTGGGCGACGTGAAAGATCGCACGGTCGACGTGCGACTGATCGCAGCCACGCATCGCGAGCTGCAGTCGCTCGTGGCCGAGGGAAGGTTTCGTCAGGACTTCTTCTATCGGATCAGCACACTGGAACTGCACGTGCCGGCATTGCGCGAGCGCGGCGACGACATCCTGCTCATCGCACAAAACATTCTTCAGCGTTTATGCCGTGACCTCGGGCAGCGTCCCGTGCGCATCGGCGCGGACGCGGAAAAGATGCTGCGGCGCTACGAGTGGCCGGGAAACATTCGCGAGATGAGGAACGTGCTCGAGCGCGCGCTGTTGCGCAGTCATGGCGACGTTCTCGACGGAGAGCATCTCGCGGTGCAGTCGACGCCGCGCATGCCCATCGCCAACGCCAGCCCACAGACCGCGAAGAGCGGCACGCTCGACGACGTGGAGCGCGACTACATCGAGCAAGTGTTGCGCGATGAGAAGGGCGTGATCGATCGCGTCGCCGCGCGTCTCGGCATTTCCCGCAGCGCCGTGTACTACAAGGCGCGAAAACACTCGATCGACATTTCTAGAATTAGAAATTAGCGTGTCGAAATCGAGACGCGCGGCCGTTCACCGCGCGTTCACAACGCCATAAATCACGTCGTCACAACGACTTGTGATTTTGGCAGGCGTGGCAATCGCGTTGCTCTTAGGAGCCGCCGTGAACAAACGGCTGCTCCTCATCGAAGACGACGAATCCATTCGCTTCGCCCTTCACCGCTACTTCGAGCGCACCGGCTACACCGTGCAGTGCGCGACGGAGTTGGAAGAAGCGGAAGCCCTCGCGGTCTGCGACGCCTACGACCTCGTGATCGTCGATCTCTCCCTCTCGAACGAAGGTTCGAACGAGGGATTGGAGATCGTGCGATTCGTACGGCGTCATTGCCCATCCGCCCGCCTCATTGTCCTCACAGCATCCCCCGCGCCGGCGATCGAACACGAGGCGATTCGCCGCGGCGCGCATGCATTCCTGCTCAAACCGAAGCCGCTCGCCGAGATCGCGCGGACCGCGCTTCATCTCATGGAAGGTGCCGCGTGACGCTGCTCGACACATTGAAGAAGCCGGGGAGCATCCGCATCGAGTTTCAACCGATGCTGACGTTCAACGGCAACGGCGCGCGACTCTATGCGCTCGAAGCGCTCGCGCGCGGACCGGTCGGATCGTCGGTCGAGCGTCCCGACGTCTTGTTCGAGTATGCGCGGCGCAAAGGCGCGGAGTCGCATCTCGACGTGCTGTGCATCGCCGAGGCGATCGCGCGCGCGTCCGCGCTGCCGGGCACGCCGACGATCTCGATGAACGTGCACGGCTCGACGCTCAGCGACGATCCCGGTTTCGCGAAGCGCTTCCTCGCCGCCGCCGACGCGTTCGAGATCTCGCGCGAGCGTCTGATGCTCGAGATCGTCGAGCACCGCGCGTGCTGGGACATGAAGGCGTTCCACGCCGCGCTCGGTACGCTGCGCGACGCCGGCGTGCGCATCGCCGTCGACGACCTCGGCGTCGGCGCCTCCAACTTCCGCATGGTCGTCGACTGCCGTCCCGACCATCTCAAGATCGATCGCTACATCGTGGCCGGCTGCGGCCGCGACACCGTGCGCGCGTCGGTCATCGGCTCGATCGCGCATCTCGCGCGGTCCATCGGCGCGTCCGCGATCGCGGAAGGCATCGAAGACGAGATCGATCTCGACCTCGTCACCTCCCTCGGCGTCCACATCGTCCAGGGCTGGCTCTTCGCTCCGGCCATGCCGGCGCATGAGCTGATCCGCACCCCTTACCTGCAGTGAGAAAGGAAATCCCGATGAAGAAGAAAGTCCTCCTCGTCGACGACTCCAACACCGTGCTGATGATGGAGAAGATGGTCCTGGCCAAGGGACCGTTTCAGATCGTCACCGCACGCGACGGCGTCGAAGGCGTGGCCAAGGCGAAGAGCGAACAGCCCGACGTCATCCTGCTCGACGTGATGATGCCGAACCTCGACGGGCTCTCGGCATGCGCCGCCATTCGCGCCGACGAAGCCACCGCGCACATCCCGATCATCATGGTCACGACGCGCGGCGAAGAGCACAACATCGAGACCGCGTTCCGCAACGGCTGCACGGACTACGTGACCAAGCCGATCAACGGCGTCGAGCTCCTCACGAAGCTGATCAACATCCTCGGCCTCACGGCCGCGTAGGGGAGACCACAACGATGAAAACCAGCGATACGCAACGTCCCACTTCCGAGCGTTACGTCGAGAAAGTCGCGAACGACACGCGCGAGTACCTCGTCACGCTGCTCGATGAGATCGTGCGCCTGCGCGATCGATTGAGCGAAGTCGAAGAGCAGAGCCGCGACTTCGCCGCGCGCTACGTCGAGGTCGAGCAGCAGAACACCAACCTCGCCAACCTCTACGTCGCCAGCTATCAGCTTCACGGCACGCTCGTCCGCGAGCGCGTGCTCGAGGCGATCAAGGAGATCGTCATCAATCTCATCGGCTCGGAAGAGCTGGCGATCTGGGAGATGGAAGAAGACGCGCTCGTGCTGCTCGACTCGTTCGGCATCGACGAGGAGCCGTGGCAGCGCATGCCGCTCGATCCCGAGTCGGGCGTGATCGGATTCTGCTCGGTCACCGGAGAGCGCTTCGTCGCCGGCGAGACCGAGGTCGCGCCCAAAGGACGGGAAGAGAACCTCAGCGCATGCATTCCGCTGCGGCTCGACGAGACCGTCGTCGGCGCGATCGGCGTGTTCAAGCTGCTGCCGCAGAAGACGGGATTCGAGACGATCGATCTCGAGCTCTTCGAACTGCTCGCGTCGCACGCGGCGAGCGCGTTGTATTGCACGCGCACGGCGGTGCGATCGTGACGACGAGCGTGGCGCTTGCGCCGCTCACGAAGTTCCTGCAGCCGGGGCATCTCGTCGTCTCCGCCGAGCCGATGCAAGTGACGACGATCCTCGGCTCGTGCATCGCGGTGTGTTTGTGGGACGAGCAGCGGCGCATCGGCGGGATGAATCACTTCATGCTGCCGCACTACACCGGCAGCGGGATCTCGTCCCCGCGCTTCGGCGACGTGGCCATGCGCCAGCTCGTCGACAACCTCGTGGCGCTCGGCGCGCGTCCGGCGCTGCTGCAGGCGCGCGTCTTCGGCGGCGCGTGCATGTTCGTGCCGCTCATGGCCGGCGCGTCCGGCGCTCCGCACCTCGGCCAGAAGAACGCTGATCTCGCCCTCAACTTTCTGCAACGCGCGGGCGTGCGGCCGATCCAGGTCGAGACCGGCGGCGACCGCGGACGCAAGGTCATCTTTCGCACCGATGAGGGGACCGTATGTCTGAAATCGATCTGAATGAGCTCATGGCCACGTTCCTCGATGAGGCGGCCGATGACGTCGACGCGCTCGAGAACGCGCTGCTCGAACTGGAGCGCACGCCGGGCGACGCGGAGCTGCAACACGAGCTGCTGCGCCGCGCGCACACGATCAAAGGCAGCGCGTCGTGCGTCGGCCTCACCGGCATCACCGAGTTCGCGCACGCGTACGAAGAAGTGCTGGAGCGCATCGAAGCCGGCACGTTGAACGCGAGCGCCGAGCTGATCACGCTGCTCCTCTCCGGCATCGACGCGTTGCGCGCGCTCGTCGATATGCGCGCCACCGCGCTGCGCGACGCCGATCGCGAGCTGCTCGTGCGTCTCGCCGCTCTCTCCGGCGTGCGCAGCGACGTGCAAAGCGCAGCGGCGGACATCGCCGCGCCGCAGCGGACCAGCCGCACGATGCGCGTCGCCGCGGAAAAACTGAACCGCATGCTCGACCTCGCGGGCGAGATCGCCATCGCGCGCGGACGCGTGCATCAACTGCTCGCGTCGGCCGCCGACCTCGAGTCGATCGTCGAAGTCGAGCGGCAGGTCGATCTGCTCCAGGGCGAGCTGCAGGAGCTGATCATGCGCGCGCGGATGGTGCCGATCGGCGCGCTCTTCCGCTCGTACGCGCGAACCGTGCGCGACGTCGCCGCGTCGCGCGGCAAGAACGCGCGGCTGGTCACGATCGGCGACGACGTCGAAGTCGACTCCAGCGCGGTCGAGACGCTGCGCGAGCCGCTCACGCACATGATCCGCAACGCCATCGATCACGGCATCGAGGTCTCGACCGAGCGCCTCGCCGCGGGCAAACCCGCCCTCGGACAGATCACGCTCGAGGCGAGGCACGACGCGGGATCGATCGTCATCTCCGTCTCCGACGACGGCGCCGGACTCGATCGCCATCGCATCGCCGAGCGCGCCGCGACGCTGGGGCTCGAAGTCTCTGACTCGGTGATCTTCGAGCACGGCTTCTCGACCGCGCCGAAAGTCACCGACCTCTCCGGCCGCGGCGTCGGCATGGACGTCGTGCGCCGCGCCATCGAGTCGCTGCGCGGCACGATCGCGATCACCACGAAAGCGGGCGAAGGCACGACGTTCACGATTCGCCTTCCGCTCACGCTCGCGGTCATCGACGGCTTCCGCGTGAGTGCGGCCGGCGAGATGTACGTCGTGCCGATGGAGCACGTCATCGAGTGCGTCGAGCTGCCCCCTGCCGAACGGGCGACCGAGCGCGAAGGAAACGGTACCGGCGTGCTTCTGCTGCGCGACGAGGTCGTGCCGTATGTGCGACTGCGATCGCTCTTCAGCGTCGACGCGCCGCACTCCGCGCGCGAGAACGTACTC
>DATELS010000378.1:0-8947 GCA_035276365.1 Thermoanaerobaculia bacterium | reverse complement strand
CGACGGGCGCACGAAGACGAGTCTCATCGCCGCGATCGTGGCCGCGGATCCGCGTCCGATGCGCGACGTGCAACCGCTCGCGCCGATCGCGCTCGAGAAGATCGTGCTCGGCTGTCTCGCCAAAGATCCGGAGGATCGCTGGCAGAGCGCGGCGGATGTGCGTCACGCGCTGGAGCTCGTCGGCAGCGTGAGCTCGACGTCGTTCGCGACGCCGGCGCCCGCGCGAACGCGACGCTGGCTCGTGCCCGCGGTTCTCGCGATCGCGTTTGCGCTCATCGCCGCGGCCGCGTATCTCCTCGGCAAACGCGGCGCGGTCGTCGCCGATCGCGCGCTGCAGGCGTGGATCCTTCCGCCCGCGGGACAGGAGTTCGGGTACCTCAACTACGCGCTGACGATCTCGCCGGACGCGCAGTGGGTCACGTTCACTCTCAAGCCGCGCTTCGACACGCGCCTTTGGATCCGGCGCGTCGGCACGCTCGAGGCGAAGCCGCTGCCCGGCACCGAGAACGCGTTCATGCCGATGTGGTCTCCCGACTCGCGCGAGATCGCGTTCTTCAACGGAGAGAAGTTGAAGAAGGTGACGATTGAGGGCGCGCCACCGGTGACGATCTGCGATGCGCAGCCGAAGGCGCGCCTCGGTGCGTGGACGTCCAGCGGCGACATCGTCTTCTCAGCCGCGGCAACGAGCGGACTGTTTCGCGTGAAGGCATCGGGCGGCACTCCCGAGATGCTGACGAAGCTCGATGCGTCGCGGCAAGAGAGCACGCATCGCTGGGCGTTTTTCCTCCCCGACGGCCGCCACTTCCTCTACCTCGGCGCGAACCACACGGCGGCCGCGGACAGCGAGGTGCACGCGATCTTCGCGTCCTCGCTCGACAATCCCGCCGAACGAAAACTCATCGTGCACGCTCGCTCGAACGTCGCGTACGCGCGCGGACATCTCATCTATGCGCGTGCGAACACGCTCGTCGCGCAGCCGTTCGACGCGTCGAAGCTCGAGCTCACCGGCGAGCCGTTCCCGATCGCGGCGAACGTGGAGTACGACGCGAGCAGTTTTCTCGCGACGTTCGCCGTCGCGGCGAACGGCACGGTCGTCTATCGCACGACGCCCGACACGAGCAAGCGCCAGCTCGCATGGGTCGACGTGCATGGCGCAGCGCCGGACGTTCCCGTGGGCGAGCCCGGCGCGTTTCGCGAAGTGCGCGTGTCTCGGGACGGCACGCGCGCGGCCGAGGTGATCGCGGAGCGCGACACGGAGATCACGCACATCGCAGTCGAGAACTTCACCACCGGCCGCCGCGTGCAGCTCACGCCGAACGGCGCGCCGGCGGAGTTCTCGCCGGTTTGGTCGCCGGATGGGCGGCGCATCGCGTTCACGCGCGGCGAGGCATTCGGCGGCGACGTCGAAATCTGGATCGCCGACGCCGACGGCTCGAACGAACGGCAGCTCACGCATGCACCGGAGACGGAGTTCCCGACCGACTGGTCGCCCGACGGCTCGTTCCTCATCGGCTTCGTGCCGCGCGATCTCGCCAACGATCGGCGGACGCTCATCACGCGCTGGAACGTCGCGGATGGAAAATCCACGACGTTCATGAGCGGCTACAACCCGGCGGTCTCACCGGACGGCAACTGGTTCATCTACGGCGAGCGGGACCCCGAGCCGTCGGTGTGGGTGGCGAAGTCCGCGGACGGAAGCGCGCGACAGAAACTCTCGCGCACGACTGCATTCGCGGGCGCATGGATCGACGACGGCATCATCATGTCCGCCGGCAACGATGTTCACCTGCTGCGCGTGCAGACGACGCCGTCGACGATCACCGTCGGCGAAGAGTCGACGTTGGCAAAGCTGCGCACCGACATCGTCGAAGGCGACACGCGCGACGGCAAACGCTTTCTCGCGATGATGGAGAAAAACGACGCCTCCGATCAGGCGATCTCGCTGCTGACCGATTTCCTCGCCGGGAAGAAGTCCGACTAGCGCCGCATCGGCTGCAGCATCCCCACGCGATTCCCCTCGGTGTCGCGGAACGATGCGTACTGGCCGACGCCCGGAATCTCCATCGTCTCGCCGAGCATCGTGCCGCCGGACGACTTGACTTTCTGAATCGATGCGTTGATGTCGTCGACGGCGATCACGACCGACGGATACTGCGCGATCGGATCGCTCGTCTTCTCATAGAAGCCGCCGTTGATCGCGCCGGGCGAAGTCGGACGACCGTCCGGTCCCGCGGCGGTCGTCGTCGCGAGCACGTAGTTGCCCATCTCGGCGCCGAGGGTTTGAGTCTGCCAGCCGAAGGCGGACTCGTAGAAGCTCTTCATGCGATCGCGATTCTCGTACGGCATTTCGAAGTGAACGACGCTGTCCATGTCAGTTTCTCCAATCTTTCAACAGCTCACCCTGATACGTCTCCACCACCTCCGAGAACGGCACGTGCCCGGCGGTGAAAAGCACGGCGCGATGCTGCAACACCTCGCGCGGAATTGCCAGCGTGCGGTGGCGGCACCATCGGAATCGCCGATGCGCGGACGGCAACCAGAGCTGCTTCGCCGCGATCGTCGTTCGATACGGATGCAGCGACTGCACGGCTTTCCCGAAAGGTGTCTGCGTCGTGTCGAGCAGCGCGTTCATCTCCGGCGTGAGTCGCGCGGGCACGTACCAGTTGTCCGCGACGGACAAGACGTGCGCGCCACATCGCAGTTGCACACGCCGATATCGCACTTCGGAAGCGTCGTGCACCGCGAGACGCTGCAGTTGTTCGGGCGACGGCACCTTCGCCGCGCCGTCGACGCGCGTCGCGACGATCTTCGCCTCGTCCGCCATGTGATGCTCGCCGCACCACTCCTCGAGCGTGCGCGTCGCGCTCGTGCTGGCGAGCAGCCGCGCGTTCAGCGTCTCGAGCTGCGTACGCACCTCGGCGCGCGACGCGTCCGTGTCCCGCCAGGCCTGCGCGTGCAACGACAGCGCGAGCGCTGCGATCGCGATCGCCGTCTTCATCCTCAACATCGTCCGGCTCATAATGCCAGCACACCGTGCATCGTGTCCTCGCGTTCACCTTCGCGCTCCTCGTGACGCTCAGCGCGCTCGCGCTCGATCCGCGGCGGGCGCTCACACAGTCGCGCATCACGGTTTGGACGAGCGACTCGGGACTGCCGCAGAACACGGTCGACGCGATCGTGCAGACGCGCGACGGCTACCTCTGGATGGGCACCGAGGAGGGACTGGTGCGGTTCGACGGCGTGCGGTTCGTCGTCAGCGATCGCCAGACCGCGCCCGCGCTGCGCAGTTCCTTCATCTCCTCGCTCTTCGAGTCGCCGGACGGCACGCTGTGGATCGGCACGTACGGCGGCGGACTCGCGCGTATGCGCAACGGCCGCATCGAAGCGTTTCACCCCGAAGTGCTCGGCACCGATCGGATTCGCGAGATGCATCTCACCGCGGACGGCGCGCTGTTCGTCGCCACCGCAGGCGGCGGGCTTCTCCGCATCCTCGGCGACAACGTCACGCGCTACACGACGCGCGACGGACTGCCGATCGATCGCATCTGGATGGTCGAAGACGACGGCGCGGGCGGACTGTGGGTGGCGACGCATGGCGGCGGCGTCGTGCGCTGGCGCGACGGTCACGCGGTGCAGCGCCTGTCGACGAAAGAAGGATTGCCGAACGACTTCGCGCGCACGCTGCTGCGCGACAAAGACGGCACGCTGTGGATCGGCACGGACGGCGGCGGACTGGCGGTGTGGCGCAACGGCGCGATCGAGCGCGTGATCACGACGAACGATGGACTGCCGAGCAATCTCATTCGCTCACTGCGACGCGATCGCGACGGCAGCCTGTGGATCGGCACCGACTCCGGACTCGCGCGCTGGCGCGACACGCGCGCGGAAGTGCTCACCGTCGCGGAAGGTCTTCCGAGTCCGCTCGTGCGCGCGATCGCCGAGGATCGCGAGGGCTCGTTGTGGGTCGGGACGATCGGCGGCGTCGTGCGGCTCACCGACACGCGCTTCCTCTCGTACACGCGGAAGGAAGGGATGCCGGTCGACGCCGCGCGCGCACTGCTCGAGTCGCGCGATGGCACCGTGTGGGCGGGCACGGAAGGCGGCGGGCTGTGTCGCATTCTGCCCGCGCCCGTGCAATGCATGAACACCGCGAGCGGACTGCCGCACGACGTCGTGTACGCGCTCGCGGAGAGCAACGACGGCAGCGTGTGGATCGGCACGGACGGCGGCGGCGTGGTGCGACTGCGCGACGGCAAGCTCGTCGACGCGCTCGATGCGAAGCGCGGCCTGCCGAGCGATCGCGTGCGCGCGATCGTCGAGGCGCCGGATGGAACGGTGTGGATCAGCACGACCGCGGGACTCGCGCGCGTGCATGCGGGAACGATGACGCACGTCGCCCAGCTCGACGATCGCCAGCTCCGTCCTCTTCTTCTTCTGCGCGACGGCTCGCTGCTCGTCGGCACGGACGGCGCGGGACTGTGGCGCGTCGATGCGAACGGCGCGAGCGCAACGCAGATCGCAGCGGCCGGCAAAGGATTGGAGAGCGATCGCATCTTCAGCCTCGCCGCGGACGCGGAAGGGAAGGGCGTGTGGATCGGAACGTCGGGCGGCGGGCTGTCGCATCTCGAGCTCGCGAGCGGCGCGCTGCACTCGCTGCTGCGACGCGATGGCTTGCATGACGACGTCGTCTTCCAGGTCGTCGATGCGGAGAAAGATCTGTGGCTGACGAGCAACCGCGGTTTGTATCGCGTCGCGCGCGATCGCGTGCTCGCCGCGATGCGCCGCGAGCCGAATATCAATCTCTCCGGCACGGTGTACGGCACGACGGACGGCATGCCGTCGACAGAATGCAACGGCGCGTTTCCGGGCGCGATCCGCACGCGCGACGGGCGGCTGTGGGTGTCGACCGCGCGCGGCGTCGCCGTCGTCGATCCGCATGCGAACTTCCGGAACGCGATCCCGCCGCCGGTGCACATCGAAGAAGTGCTGCTCGACGGCGTGCCCGCGACGCAACGTCCGCTGCGCGTCCCGCCCGGAACGCAGCGCCTCGAGCTGCGCTACACCGCGCTCAGTCTGCGCGCGCCGGAGCGCGTGCGCTTTCGCTATCGACTCGACGGCTACGACCGCGACTGGGTGGACGCGGGCACGAGCCGCGACGCGCATTACTCGCGACTCGTGCCGGGCAGCTACACGCTGCGCGTCGTCGCGGTGAACGAAGACGGCGTGCCGAGCAACGGCGAGGCGCGTCTCGCGATGACGGTCGATCCGCAATGGTTCGAGACTTGGTGGGCGCGCCTCCTCGCGCTCGCGCTCATCGCGGCGGCGGTGTGGGGCGCGGTGCGGCTGCGTCTCGCCGCGCTGCGCGCGCGTAAGAACGAGGAGCTCGCGCGCGCGTACGAGCACGTGCATCGCATCGCGGGTGAGCTCGAGGACACGAACCGGCAGCTCGCGGTCGCGAACACGCGGCTCCGCGCGCTGTCGTATCTCGACGGACTGACCGGCGTCCCGAATCGCCGCCGCTTCGACGAGGCGGTGGAGGAGGCGTGCGCGTCGGCGCGCGAGGACGGCGAGCCGCTGTCGCTCGTGCTCATCGATCTCGATCACTTCAAGGAGCTGAACGACTCGCGCGGCCATCAGCACGGCGACGAGGCGCTGCGCGCGGTGGCGGCGCTGCTCGCGGAGCGGACGGAGTCGCGCGGCGGACTCGCGGCGCGCTTCGGCGGCGAGGAGTTCGCGTGGCTCCTGCCGGGCGTGCCGCTGGAGGAGGCGAAGGAGGAAGCGGAAGCGTTCCGCCAGATCATCCGCGACTCCGCGCCCGTCACCGCCAGTTTCGGCGTCTCGAGTTTGGGACCGGAGGTCGCAACGCCGGCCGCGCTGATCGCGGCGGCGGATGCGGCGCTGTATCGCGCAAAGTCGGCGGGAAGGGATCGCGTCGCGTGACTATTCGCGCGGCTTCTCGATCTTCTTGTGCGTCTCGCCGACGACCATCATCGCCGCCGAGCCGTACCACGGCGTGAGCTCGTAGACGAACACGCCCGCCTTCACCGCGGGGTCGAGAACGACGAGCTTCTCCGCTTCTTCCACCGTCGCGACGTTGAAGATGTACAGGCCGCGATAGGCGCGATCGTTCTTCCCGAACGGTCCCGCGACGACGAGCTTTCCTTCATCCGCGAGGCGGCCGATGTTCGCAAAGTGTCCGGCGAAGATCTCCTCGCGCGGCTTGCCCTTGATCTCCGCGTCCTTCGGTCCCGTCTTCAGAATGCACAGGACGTAGGACTTCATGCCGCGCTCGTCGGCGCCGAGTTTCTTCGCGAGCTCGGCGTCGTACGCGCGGTCATCGGCAACGGCGACAATCGCAATGAATGCAGTGAAGAAGAGGACCAGCGAAGCGCGCATCGATCTCTCCGAGGAAGGAACTGGAGCCGTTGGCCGGACTTGAACCGGCGACCTGCTGATTACGAATCAGCTGCTCTACCAGCTGAGCTACAACGGCTCGAGACGCGCGGTAACAACGCGGACGCGCATTCTATTCACGCACCTTCATCGTGTCGAGTACGATGTCGCTCCGGGCGCCCTTAGCTCAATGGATAGAGCAGCGGTCTTCGGAACCGCTGGTTGGGGGTTCGAGTCCCTCAGGGCGCGCCACTCACCCATCTTGTCGAAATCCGAGCGCATTCTTCTCTGGTCGATCGCCGCCGCCACACTCGTGTTGCGCGCGCTCGCCTTCTTCCGCTACCGCTTCGATGCGGACGAGCAGCATCACGCGCACGTCGCGTGGGGCTGGACCGCGGGGATGGTGCAGTACCGCGACTACTTCGACAATCACGCGCCGCTCTTCCACCTTCTCATGGCGCCGTTTGTCGCGATGCTCGGCGAGCGCGCGGACGTGCTGCTCTGGCTGCGCCTCCCGATGCTCGTCGTCTTCGCGGCGATCGTCTGGGGCACGTACGCGATCGCGAAGACGCTGTACGACGAGCGCGTGGCGATGTGGTCCGCGGTGCTGCTCGCGCTCTTTCCGCCGTTCTTTCTGAAGTCGCTCGAGTTCCGCACGGACAATCTCTGGACCGCGCTCGCGATCGCGGCGTTCCTCGCCTTCCTCCGCGAGCGCCCCTTCCTCGCCGGCCTCCTCCTCGGCTGTGCCTTCGCGACGTCGCTGAAGACGATGCTGCTCGTGATCACGATCATCGTCGCGAGCGCGATCGTGCGACGCCGCCCCGCGCGCGTGTGGCCCGCGGTCGCGGGATTCGTGATCGTGCCGGCGATTCTCGCGATCGCCTTCGCGGTCTTGCATGCGTGGGATTCGCTGATCTATTGCACGCTCACGTTCAACGGCAACGTCGCGTTGACGCGGCGCAATCTCTGGGTCGGCCGCGCGATCTTTCCCTTCACGTTCGCGGCCGTGGTGTGGACGGCGTGGCGCTTTCGCGCGATCGGCACGATCGAGCGTCGCTTCCTCGCGACGATGATCGGCGTCTACACGGTCACGCTCGCGGGCTTCTGGGTGCTCATCTCCCCGCGCGACTTCCTGCCGATGATGCCGCTCGCCGCGATCTTCGCCGCTGCCGCGCTGACGCGCGCGCGCAATCCCGTGCGCGCGTTCGCGATCGTCGCCGCGCTCTGCGTCGCATCGCTCTGGTACTACGCCGATCGCTTCGCGAGCAACACGGCGTGGCACACGACGATGATGCAGCAGGCGCTGCGCCTGACGCGTCCCGGCGAAATGATCATGGACCTCAAAGGCGAGACGATCTTTCGCAAGCGCCCGTTCTACTACGCGTTCGAGAACATCACGCGCGCGCAGATCGCGCACGGCCTGCTGCGCGACACGGTGGCCGAGGATGTCGTGCGCACGCGGACGTACGTCGCGCAGGCGGATGGTCCGATGTGGCCGCCGCGCGCCCGCGCCTTCCTCTCCGAGAACTTCGTCAACCTCGGCCGCCTTCGAGCTGCCGGTCAATGGATTCACGACGATGGCTCATTCACGATCGCGATTCCGGGACGGTACATCGTGATGAGCGAGCGCGGAGTCGCGCGCGGCGTGCTCGATGGAACCGCGCACGCGGGCGCGCGCGAGCTCGGCGCGGGTGCGCATCGTTTCGAACGCGCGACGCGCGGCGAGAGCGTGTGCGTCGTGTGGGCGCCCGCCGTCGAGCGCGGGCACTCGCCGTTTCACCTGCGCGATCGCGAGTTCTAGGTGGACGTTAGGTGTACAGGCCGCCGCTCACGTTCAGCACCGTGCCCGTGATGTAGCTCGCCTGCTCGCTCGCTAGAAACACGACCGCGTTCGCGATGTCGTCCGGCGTGCCGAGGCGTTTGAGGGCGATGCGCTCGGTGAGCGTGGTGCGCGCGTCGTCGCCCAACGCGTCCGTCATCGCGGTCTGGATGTAGCCCGGCGCCACGGCGTTCACGGTGATGTTGCGCGAGCCGATCTCCAACGCGAGCGACTTCGTGAACCCGATCAGCGCCGCCTTCGACGACGCGTAGTTCACCTGCCCCGGATTTCCCATCAACCCAACGACCGACGAGATGTTGATCACGCGTCCCCACCGCGCGCGCAGCATCTTCTTCACGATCTCCTGCGTGATGTGAAACGCGGAGTCGAGATTCGTGCGCAGCACGTTCGTCCACGCGTCCGGCTTCATGCGGATGAAGAGATCGTCCTCGGTGATGCCGGCGTTGTTGACGAGGATGTCGATCGCGCGCTCCTTCAGCAGCGCGGAGATGCGCTCGCGCACGTCCGGCGCGGCGATGTCGAGCTCGACGCCGGTCGCGTTGCCGATCTCGCCCGCGATCTGCTGCACGCGATCGAGCGAGCGCGCGGCGCAGAGCACGTGCGCGCCGGTCTCGCCGAGGCGGCGGGCGATCGCCTCGCCGATGCCGCGCGACGCGCCGGTGACCAGCGCCGTTTTTCCCGTGAGATCAATGCGCATTGAGAAAAGCCTCAAGC
>DATELS010000377.1:0-3698 GCA_035276365.1 Thermoanaerobaculia bacterium | reverse complement strand
CGGCAACATCCTGCTGCGCAAGAAGAAGATCTCGCGCGAACAGCGCGACCGCATCGACTCGCTGATGCAGAGCGACGGCGGACAGTTCGGACAGCTCGCGCTGCAGGAAGGCGTGCTCACCGATGCACTGCTGCGCGACTTCCTCAAAGTGCAGGTCTCGGAGATCGTCTACGACATCTTCGTCTGGAACAGCGGCGCGTTCGCATTCGCGCAGGATGGCAGTCTTCCCTCGCACGCGGTGACGATCTCGATCGACGTCGCGAACCTGATCATGGAAGGCGCGCGTCGCATCGAGCAATGGGAGCAGTGCGTGAAGCTGCTGCCGGACAAGTCGGTCGTGTTTCGTGTCGTCGCGACGCCGCGCGACGAGAAGATCACGCTCAGCGTCGATGAGTGGAAGATCCTCTTCCTCATCAACGGACAGCGCACGCTCGAAGATTTGTGCAACGACTCCGAAGACGAGGCGTTCGACGTATATCGCGTCGTGTACGGACTCGCGGCGAATCATCTGATCGAGCCGATCGAAGTGCGCGATCCGGACGACACGGGCAAAGAGCTCGTGACGACGGCGATGCCCGCGGTCACCGCGGACGCGACGATTCGCCAGAGCTCACCGCGCTTTGGACAGGAGTCGACGATGCGCGATCAGGCCGCGGACGACGACACGAGTCTGCTCGTTTCGGAAGACGCGCGCCTGTCGTACTCGGAAGTCGCGCAGCCGCTGATCGCGCAACTGCGCGGCGGCGACGGCATCGTGATTCCGCTGACGGAGCCGGAGTATCTCGTCGGCCGCCACCGCGACAATCAAATCCAAATCCCCGACCTCGGCGTCTCCGGTTTTCACGCGCGCATCTATCGCGGACCGGACGGTTTCGTGATCGAGGATTTGAAAAGCCGCAACGGAACGTGGATCAACGGCACGCGCGTCTTCCACGCCACGCTCAAGCACGGCGACAAAGTGCACCTCGGCCAAACGGATCTGATGTACGACGTGCTCTGGAGCCCGAGCTAGATCAGATTCGGTCGCGGCCGCCCATGTACTTGCGCAACGCGTGCGGCACAACGATCGAACCATCCTTCTGCTGATAGTTCTCGAGCACCGCGACGAGCGTGCGGCCGAGGGGAAGGCCCGAGCCGTTGAGTGTGTGCACGAAGCCCGTCTTCTTGTCCGCGGTGCGATAGCGGATGTTCGCGCGCCGCGCCTGGAAGTCGACGAAGTTCGAGCAGGAAGAGATCTCGCGAAACGTCTCCTGTCCCGGCAACCACACTTCGATGTCGTACGTCTTCGCGGACGAGAAGCTCATGTCGCCGGTCGACAGCGTCATGACGCGATAGTGCAGCCCGAGCGCCTGCAGAATCGCCTCGGCGTCATTCGTCAGTCGCTCGTGCTCTTCCCACGACTTCTCCGGCAGCGTGAACTTCACCAGCTCGACTTTCTCGAATTGATGCTGGCGAATGAGACCGCGCGTGTCCTTGCCGTACGAGCCGGCCTCGCTGCGGAAGCACGGCGAGTACGAGCAGAAGGACTGCGTGAGCGTCGCCGCGTCGAGGATCTCGTCGCGATAGAAATTCGTGACCGGCACTTCCGCGGTCGGGATGAGGTAGTACGGCGTGTCCTCGACGGAGAAGAGATCCTCCTCGAACTTCGGGAGCTGACCCGTGCCGAGAAGCGAGTCGCCGTTGACCATGAACGGCGTGAGGATCTCGCGGTAGCCGCGCGCGGCGTGCGAGTCGAGCATGAAGTTCATGAGTGCGCGGCTGAGCTGCGCGCCGGCTTCGAGGAGGATCGCGAAGCGCGCGCCGGTGATCTTCGTCGCGCGATCGAAGTCGAGGATGCCGCGCGACTCGCCGAGCTCCCAGTGCGCCTTCGGCGTGAAGTCGAAGCTCGGGCGCTCGCCCCACGTGCGCTCCATGCGATTCGCGCTTTCGTCCGCGCCGACCGGCACGGACTCGTGCGGCGCGTTTGGAAAGCCGCGCTCGAGGTGCACGAGCTCGTCCTCGATCTTTGCGCGCTCTTCGTCGAGGCGCGCGATGTCGTCGCCGACGCTCTTCATCGCCGCGATCTGCGACGACGCGTCCTGCTTGTTCTTCTTCAGCGTCGCGATCTCCTGCGACGCCGCGTTGCGCTGCGCCTTGAGCTGCTCGACCTGCGCGATCACTTTGCGGCGATCGGCGTCGAGTTGGAGAAAGCGATCGAGATCGACGCTCGCGCCGCGGTTTTTCAGCGCGGTGCGGTAGTCGTCGGTGCGTTCACGGAGGTACTCACGGGCCAACATAGGCCGCGAATGATAGCGTGCCTTCAGTGGCGCACGGAGCGTGTGCGCAACGGCACGAGCGAGACGTCGCCGGTGATCACGAGCGCGTAGCTCTGACGCGGTCCGACGCCAAGCGACGGCGCGGAAATCGTGATCGTCGAGACGCCCATCGACGGCTCCCCGATCGCGATCACCTCGACATTGTTCAGGTGATCGTCGTTCGAGACCCCGTTCACGCGCAGGTCGAGATCGTTCACGAGCTGCGGCGTTGGATCGCTCACCGAGCGTACGACGCCGGGAGGATCGGTCCACACGAGCACCGCCTTGAACGGCGTGCCCGCGCGCACGTTGACGCGCAGCGTCTTCGACTCGTTCGACGCGAGCTCGCCGTTGTCGACGATCAGCTTCCGCGCATCGCCCGGGAAATACAGCGCGTCGTCGAGCACGGGAAAGCCCCAGCCCTGTTCGTACGATGGCGCGGGCAACGCTTCGACCGTTTGATTGTTGATGATGTTGCGGCGCCACGGCACCGGACGCGCGGCGGCGATGAGCGTCGCCTTCAAGAGCGCGGCGCTCGGCGTGAATTGATTCGCGAGCGTCGCGGCGCCGCTCGGATAGAAGCCATCGGTGTAGTACTGCCGCACGAGTGCCGCCGCGCCCGCGACCGACGGCGCCGACCACGACGTGCCGGACTGATAGCTGACATCGCACGTTGACGCGCGATTGTCGAAGTCGATGTCGCCCGCGAGCACGCGCGCCGGTGCGACGAGATCGGGCTTGATGCGGCCGTCGCGCGTCGGACCGAACAGCGTGAACGCCGCGATCACGTCGTCGTCCTCCGAGCCCGTGCGCGTGCCGCCGATCTGCAGCGTGTTCTTCGCGCTTCCCGGCGCGGAGAGTGAGCTCTGAGGCGTCGGACCGACGGCGCCGAGGTTGCCGGTGTTGAAGACGACGAGGAGGTCGGGATGCGCGTAAACGAACGCGTCGACGTCGCGCGCCGACTGCGGATAGTTCGCGGTCGGCGGATTGAGACTCGCGCTTCCCTGCCGATCGCCCCACGAGTTGGAGTGAATGCGCGCGCCCTGCTTGTACGCCTGCTCGAGAATCGGCGTGAGCTTCACGGGACAGCCGATGCCGGGGCGCTGCGAACAGAGATCGCCGCCGATGTAGCCCGCGTCCTGAATGATCAGCTTCGCGCCGGGCGCGATCGCGTCCGCGTAGTCGTGCGCGAGCGGCGCGCCGCGATCGCCCGCGGCCGTGGCCGCGGCGTGCGTGCCGTGTCCCTGATTGTCGAGCGAACCGACGGCGCCCGGCGTGTCGCAACCCTGCGCGCCGGGATACTGATCGCACGAATAGAGGAAGTCGTACGCGATGATCTTCCGCCGCGCGGGATTCACGTTCTCCCAATCGAGTCCACCGTTGCGCGAGCCGGTGTTGAACGGC
>DATELS010000376.1:0-7361 GCA_035276365.1 Thermoanaerobaculia bacterium | reverse complement strand
GATGTCGATCAGCCACGGACTCGCGGTCGTGAGCGCGACGCGCGTCGGCTGCGCGGGCGGCGGATCGATGCGCAGTGTTGCCGTCGCGCTTGATCGCGTCTGCACGTCGAGCGTGCGTCGCGCGAACGACGGCACCACCGGATCGTAGACCGTCACGCGCAGCTTCGCCTCCTGCGCGGTGCCCGGCACCGTCGCGCGAAGATTCGCACTGCCCGCGCGTCCGGCGACGACGTCGAACGTCGCCTTCTTCGAGTCCGGCGCGACGCTCGCGCTCGCAGGCACGTCGACGACCGCGGGATCCGACGACGCGAGCGCGACGTTCGCTGCGGCTCCGAACACCGCGAGCGACTTCCGCTGTCCCGCGGGCACGAGCATCGACTCCGTTGCGAACGCGATGTCGTCGTTGACGATCGTGATCGTCACCGGCGATCCCACCGGCACGAGCGGCGGTCCGCCGTCCCAGATGAACTCGAGTCTGAATCGTTCATCGTCTTCGAACGTCGTGTCGCCGACGATGTCGACCTTGAACTCGTCTTGCGTCGCGCCCGCTGGAATGACGATGCCGCCCGAGACGATGCCGAGCGGCGGACCCCAGTCCTTGTCGCGCTGCGCGCTCTCGCCCGTGAGCATCCACCACAGCGTCACCGGCGACAGGAACGACTGCGACAGCGTCACCGGAATCGAGAGCGTCGTCGTGCCGCTGTCGCCTTCGAGCACGGTCACGGTGCGCGGCGTCGTCGCGGTCGGCGCGGGATCGTCGTCGACGATGCGGATCTCCGCCTCGCCGCGCACGGTGCGCGGCAGGAGCACGTCGCCACCGAACGACTCGAGGAAGAGCGTGTGCCACTGATCGCCGTTGTAGACGTGATCGTCGGCGACCGCGATCGTGACCGACTTCGTTGTCTCGCCCGGCGCGAAATGCAGCGTCCCTTCCACGACTTCGAGATTGCGCTCGAAGCGTCCCGGGTTGTAGCCGGTGCGATAGTCGACGGACGCGCTGCGCGAGACGTCGCCGGTGCGCTTCAACTTGATCGTGATGCTGCCCGCGGTCTCGTTGACCGTGTACTTCGCCTGCTCGGGCGCGAGGTAGCCGAGGGGGTCGGCGGCGATGAGCCAGCCGTCGGTGTAGGTGGTGGTGCCGTTCGGATTCGTCACCGTCACCGTCACGCCGGCCTGACCGGCGCGCTGGAACGTGTGCGACATCGCCGGATCGCCGTTCGTCGTGACCGACGTGCCGTCGCTGAAGTCCCACTTCACGATGTCGCACGACTGAATCGAGTAGCCGGGACACGGCGCGTACCACGGATAGCAGGTCGTGCGCTTCTCGATGCGGAAGTCCATGCGCCGTCCCGGCAGACACGGCGCGTTGATGTCGCAGAGCGCATGCGCGATGTAGAACTGGCCGGCGTCGGGCTTCCCGGCGCACGCCTGCGCGAACGAGGTTCGCGTGCTGAGTGCCGCCGCAAGGAGAAGGAGAGCCGCCCGGGTGCGCATGGTCGAAGTACGAACGGCGCCGCGACAATGTCCATGCGCGACTAGAATTCAAATGTGTCCGAGTTCGCCATCTCCGTCGAGAACGCGACGAAGAACTATCGCCTGTGGGGCCGCCGCTCGCAGTTCGCGACGCTGAAGAGCGCTCTCCTCAAGCGCGATCTCAAGCCCTCCGCCGACGCGTCGGTCGTCGCGCTCAACGACGTCACGTTCCGCGTCGATCGCGGCGAGGCCTTCGGCATCATCGGCCGCAACGGCTCGGGCAAGTCGACGCTGCTCAAGCTCATCTCCGGCATCCTCAAGCCGACGTCGGGCAAAGTCAGCGTGAACGGCCGCATCGCGGCGCTGATCGAGCTCGGCGCGGGATTTCATCCGGAGATCACGGGCCGCGAGAACGTGTACATCAACGGGATCATGCTCGGTCTGTCGCGCCGCGAGATCGACGCGCGCTTCGACAAGATCGTGGAGTTCTCCGGCATCGCGGACTTTCTCGATCAGCCGGTGAAGACGTACTCGTCCGGCATGTACGTGCGGCTCGGATTCGCGGTGGCGGTGCACGTCGATCCTGACGTGCTGCTCATCGATGAAGTGCTGAGCGTCGGCGACGAGGAGTTCTCCGCGCGCTGCGTGGCGAAGATTCAGGAGATGAAGTACCGCGGCGTGACGCTGCTGTTCGTCACGCATCAACTCGATCAGGTGCGCAACCTCTGCGACCGCGCGCTCTGGCTCGATCACGGACGCGTGGAGGCCCTCGGCGATCCGATGCGCGTCGTCGACGCGTATCTGCAGGAGGTGAGCGGCACGCCCGCGACGCCGGTGAGCGAGACGCCGGAGCCGGCGCCCGCGGAAGAACAGAAGCCTAAGGATGAGGAAGAGCGGTGGGGTAGCGGCGAGGTGGTGATCCGCCGCGTCTCTCTCCTCGATGACCACGACCGCGAGCTCGTCGCCCTCGGCGCCGGCACCGCGGTGACGATCGATCTCGACCTCGAGGCGCGCGTGCCGCAGGAGGACTTCGTCTTCGGCATCGGCATCTATCACGCGGACGGAACGTGCGTGTACGGCACGAACACGGAGCTGGAAGGCTGGGTGCCGGAGCGCATCGAAGGCGCGTCGCGCGTGCGCTTCCAGATGCCGTCGCTCGATCTCGTCGCGGGGACATATCGCATCGACGCCGCGGTGCACACGCGCAACGGCCGCGCATTCGACTATCGCCGCAACGCGCTGCGCTTCGTGGTCGGCTCGCGCGTCCACGACATCGGCATCTACCGCCCGCCGCACCAATGGAAGTTCGAAGGCCCGATCCAGTTCAAGTCGTTCGATCCACTGCGCCGCAACGTGCCCGCCGAGATCGCGGAGGCATTGCGGGAGGTGGAGGGGACGTCGGGTTCGTCGCCGAAAAAGCGGAAACGGTAATCAAACACGGATTTACCGTGCCGATTGACGAAGCGCGCCGCCAGTGCCGCCACCTGAGCGAACGCCCGGCGGAGCATTCCCGCGCCATACATCAACTTCATGACTTCGGCGACGACGCTGTGACTAGGTCTTCAATGTTCAACTCAGGAGGCCGACGCTCGTCGAGACGTCGGCATCGTGACCAAAGCGCTGAAATTAGCGTTCCGCTGAGTTTCGCGCCGTTTGTCGCGCCCATTCCTCGGCTCTTTGGAGCTCATGCTCTTTGCTCGTCAGGGCGAAAGCGAGGGCATCAAAATCCGCATCGTCTGCCAAACCCGCTTCGGCTTTCAAAGAGAGAATCGTTCGCCCCATCGAGGTAGGCCAGCGGCCCAGCCAGCATCTCGCTCGTGACTGCCCTATCGCGGCGCATAGGCCGCTGGTGCCGGCGTTCGTCCACGCCTCAAACCGTCGCCATTGCCAGGCGCGTCATCTCGCCGACGCGGAGACCGTCCGTACGTCCCGCGAAATAGCGCGCGTTCAATTCGTCGCGACCGTGAATTTCAATCGCCGAGAATCCCGCCGATCGCAGCAGGCCATTGAGGTCCTCCGGCGTAAAGAATGTCTTCCACGGTTCTCCCGCCGCGGCGACGGCGGCCGCCATTCGCTCAAAGACCACTTTTCCGATATCACTCAATGACGACGGATCGGAGCCGTAATCAAATGTAACTACTGTGCCCGCCGGTAATGACGCGATGTACGCCAATGTCTCTGTTATCTCGTGTCGTTCGAGATAAGGAACAACGCCGAGCCACGAGAAATACGCGGGCCGCGTCGCGTCGAACCCCGCGTTTTGCAGACGCTCGCGTAATGACTCCTTCGCGAAATCGATCGACACAAAGACGACGGTCGGCGGAATTGCAATCGCCGCGTCATCGAGCCTATAGCGCTTCAGAGCCTGCGTCGCGGGATGATCGACCTCAAAGACTGTCAAATCGGCGAATGGATTGCGATATGCGAACGTATCGAATCCCGCTCCCAGCACGACGTACTGCGACACACCTCGCGCCGCCGCACGCGCCAATTCATCCTCGGCGAACCTGCTTCGCACCGCGAACGCGGCGCGGAGAAACGGCGCAATGCGCGAGTCATTGAAGGATTGCGGATCCCGCTCGAGCCGCTCCGCCGCCTCGGGATCGATGACGCGGATCGCAAGCGGATCGACGAAGACCGGCGGAACATCGAGCACTTGATGCGCCGCCCGCCGCTCGGCGACGCGCTCCGCGGTGCGGCTCGGCCGGCCCTCCTCCATCGATTACGCCGCCCGTCTGAGACGAAACGCCAGCGCGCAGGCAATCGCACTCGCCGGCAACACCAGCGCAATCGTGAACACGGCGAGAGCCATGACGGCCTGCGGCGACGCAAACGTCGGATCGGTCGTCGCCCCCGGAATGTACGGCGGCATGCGATGAAGATTGAAGCGCCACCACGCCGCCGCCCAGCCGAGGACGAAGAGCGCGAGCGCGGCGTAGGTCGCCTTCGGATGTCGCCGAACGAAACCCGCCGCCACCCACCCCGCCACCGCCGGCGGAACCCAGCAGCCGATCAGGACGATCAGGCTCGGGAGGCGGTCGGGAAGGAGAAGCGCCAGCGCCACGGTGCTCGAAGTGTAGCGCGATAGAATTCGCGTCGCGGAGGTTTCCATGACCGTCCCCGTTGTCGTTGCCGTCGTCATCGGCCTGTATCTCCTCAGCTCGATCAAGATCCTTCCCGAGTACGAGCGCGGTGTCATCTTCCGCCTCGGACGTCTGTTGCCGGAGGCGAAAGGGCCGGGCATCTTCCTCGTCTTCGCGCCGATCGATCGCATGGTGCGCGTGTCGCTGCGCCAGGAGGCATTCGAGGTGCCGCCGCAGGACATCATCACGCGCGACAACGTCACGCTGAAGGTGAACGCGGTCATCTTTCTGCGCGTGATCGAGGCGCGACACGCGGTCGTCGAAGTGCTCGACTATCGCTACCAGACCTCGCAGTTCGCGCAGACCACCCTCCGCTCCGTCCTCGGCGAAGTCGAGCTCGACGACGTGCTCGCACATCGCGAGCAGCTCAACACGCGCATCCAGTCCATCCTCGATCAGCACACCGAGCCATGGGGTGTGAAGGTCGTGAACGTAGAGCTGAAGCAGGTCGACCTGCCGGAGTCGATGCTGCGCGCGATGGCGAAGCAGGCGGAGGCCGAACGCGAGAAACGCGCGAAGCTCATTCACGCCGAGGGCGAGTTCGCGGCGTCGCAGCGCCTCGCGGACGCGGCGCACATCCTCGCCAGCGAGCCGGTGACAATCCAGCTCCGCTACCTGCAGACGCTCACCGAGATCGGCGTCGAGAAGAACACGACGATCGTGTTCCCGCTGCCGGTGGACATCCTCGCGAAGCTGACATCGACGAAATGAATGAACTGCTGATGATGGAGGCGGCGCTGTTCCAACTGCGCGCCGCGCTCGAAGACGATCCGCAATACCTGCCCATCCGTCTCGCCTCCAACGTTCTCGGCCACGCCGTGCTCGGCGCGAAAGAACACGGCGTCAACGCCGCGCGCGTGAACGACATCGAGTTCGCGCTGAACGATCTCGTGGCCGCGGTCGATGATGCGGGCGCGCCCGACGCGGTCTTCGGTGCAGTCGCGATGCTGCAGAACGACGCGGCATCGCTGCGCGCGGCAACGGCACTTCCGCGCGAGCTCATCGCATCGATCCGCGATCTGCAGACGAAACTCCGCACGCGCGCGAAGGCGATGGAGCGCAGCCAGTACCGCGCCGAAGGCTCGGAGCCGGAGCCGCTGCCGCACGCGCCGGAGGAACTGCGCATGGCTGCGATCCCACTCGCTCGCCAACTCGCCGCCGCCGGCTTCGACACGCCGTCGCTCGACTCGCTCGTCGCCGATCCCGATTCGGTGCGCTATCACACGCTCAACGAGATCGTGGACGAGCTGGACGTGATCGCGGGCGGCTCCTGACGCAGACGCTGCTATACTTCTGGCAGTCTTTCCATAGAAACGTTTAGGAGTCGCTATGGCTCGAATCGTTCGTTGGACGGTTGTCATTCTCGCGCTCGTCTTCGTGATGCCGGTCCAGGCCCTGGAAGGCTGCAAGGCCTGCGTGATCGGCGGCGATGCGAAGGCTTACTGCTACGACCCGGACATCGTGCACTCGACGTTCACGCTCTACGCGAACTGCCGCTCCACGACGCTCTGCTACTACATGCCGGGCGGAGGCGTTCAGTGCTTGCCCGCATGTTCCGGCTTTCTCTGCGCATTGGCGTAGCCGCGAGCCTGTTCGTCGCCGCGTTGCCCGCCGTCGCGACGCGCATCGACCTCGCGGTCGAAGACGCGCGTTGCCGCGAGCTCACGTTGCGCGCGGCAGATCGTGAGTGGCGTGCGGTTGCGCCGTCGGTGGACGTCGACGCAACTCCGCCGTTTCGCGTCGAGCTGATCGCGCCGTCGCATTGCTTTGCAGCGCCGTTCCTCGTGAACGCGGAGTCGCCGCAAACGATGCGCGTGCGCGCGGCGGCCGAGCTCACGGGCTCGATCACGAGTCGTCCGCTTCCAACAAAGCTTGCGATTCGCTTCGAAGACGTCGCACTCGATTGCCCTGTCGCCGCATCCGGCGCGTGGTCCTGCCGCGTGCCGCGCGCGAAGCTCGACTTACGCGTCGCCGCGGAAGGCCGCGCGCCGCTCTATCTCTGGGACGCCGACCTCACCTCCGGCCGTCTCGACGTCGGCGCAATCGCGCTGCGCGACGGCGCGTCCGTCGCGGGATGGCTCTCCGCGCAGCGGCGCGGCTTTGATCCGCGGCACGCGACGGTGAGGCTCGTGCCGGATCAATACGGCGTCGACGACACGTCTGCGTCTCTGCGCTCTTACTCCGCGCAGGCAAACGCGCGTGGCTTCTTCCAATTCGTAGACGTCTTCCCGTCGACCTATGCCGTCGTGGTCGAGGCCGAGGGATTCTCGGCGGCGCGGCGCGGCGGCATCGTCGTGGAAGATGGCCGCGAGTTCTTGCTCTCGCGCGACATTGCGCTTCGCGAGTTTGCGCATCTCGCAGTTTCGATCTCGCCGCCGCTCGCGCCGGACGGCGTCCCGTGGCGCATCCGTCTCGCGCGCAACCTCCCGTACTCCGGCATGAGCGTGCCGCTGCAGAACGAGCTCGCGGACGCGAACGGCATCTGGCGGAGCAAATCGTTGCAGGCGATGCGGCACACGCTCGAAGTCCTCGACACCAACGGCGCGACGTTTCACTTCGAACAGCTCCAGATCGAACCGGACATGGCTCCGCTGAACATCAACATCTCCGCGCTGCGCGTGAAAGGGACCGTGAAAGCCGGCGACGCGCCACTGCAGACGACGCTGCGTTTCGACAGCGATCACGCGCAGGCAGAGTTTCGCTCCGATGAGAAAGGCACATTCGAAGGTATCCTGCCGAGCGACG
>DATELS010000375.1:0-12148 GCA_035276365.1 Thermoanaerobaculia bacterium | reverse complement strand
CGTCGAGAAGGGACAGCTCTCGCTCGATGAGCCGATCGCGCCGTACTCGCCGTCGCGGTACTCGGGGACGATCACCGATCCGCGCGTGCACATCCGGCACATCCTCAGCCACACGTCCGCGGGCACACCCGGCGATGCCTTCGCCTATAACGGCAACCTCTACGACGCGATCACGCCCGTCCTCGAGAAAAAATTCGGTGCGTCATTTCGGGACGTGCTCACACAGCGGATTCTCGATCCGCTCGGGATGACGGAAAGCGTTCCGGGCCACGACGTGATTGACAATCCGCAGCTCACGCGTCGCTATGCGCCGTCCCTCGCACGGCTCGCCAAGCCTTATGCGTATTACGGCAAGGGCGAGACCGTCTACTCCGCCTACCCCGGCAAAGACCTCGGCGCCTCCGCCGGGTTGCTGTCGACCGTGCGCGATCTCGCAAAGTACGACATCGCCATCGACCGTCACGTCCTGCTCCAGCCAAAAACGCAGGAGATCGCGTGGGCGCCGTTCGTGTCCAACAAGGGCGAGCGCCTCCCTTACGGACTCGGGTGGTTCACCGACGTGTATCGCGGGGAGCGACTGATCTGGCATACCGGCAACTGGGGCTCGGGATTCTCTGCGCTCTATTTCAAAGTGCCTTCGAAGAATGTCTCGTTGATTCTTCTCGCCAACAGTGAAGCTCTCGCGGATGGCTTCCACGTCCCCGGTGCCGGTCAAACGAATCCGTTTGCGTGCGCGTTTCTACGGCACTTCGTATTGACGGCGAACGATCCCTGCAAAGAAGCGGCGGCGGTAGTCATGAACCAATGGATCGACGCGCGGGCGGCGAAGGCCGAGCCGTTGATCATGCTCGATGAGGCCGTCCTAGAGTCGTACGTTGGCGATTACGGGCGCGACGAGAAGCATTCGCAAACCGTCACGCGCGAAGGGACGCGCCTCTTCATCGACATCCCGAAAGGCGATCGATCGGAGATGTTCGCCTCGCCCAAGGGCGACTTTTTTTTCAAAGTACAGACCGATACGCGCATTCGATTCCACCGCGAAGGCGGAGTGGTGACGGGATTGGAGTACAGCTTCCGCCCGGGCGAGGCGACGATTCAGGCGACGAAGATCCGTTGACGATCTTCCGCTCGTCGCTTGACTGCTTGGCAGCACCGCGCTACTTTGTGGCACCAAGCGCGCAACGCGGGAGGGCCCATGAACACAACCATGCGCGACGGCGAACGACGCCCCGGCCTCTGGAAGGTCCCGGCTTTCATGACAGAGCTCATCGTGCTCACCCCCTTAGTGCGCAATCTCGTTGTTTATGGATGGGACTGGGACTTCCGCGGCTTCCTCGTCGTCGGCGGTGTCGGCAGTGTCCTGTTCGGCGCTGGCCTGACGGTTCAAATGATCGCCAGGAAGCTGGCCACTCCCGCGTACCGGACGGCCGCCGCGGTTGCGTTCGTCACGGCGCTCCTCGTCGTCTGGGGAAACTTCGTCCAGGCCGCCGATGGCGTCAACCCGGACGCCCTGCTGTATCTCTCGGTGCCCATCGTTGGGCTGGTCTGTGCCGCAATCGCACGGTTCCGGCCCGATGGCATGGCCCGCGCCTTATTCATTACAGCGCTCGTGCAAGCGTCGGTCCTGGCGATTGCACTGATCCTTCGAAATCCTCGGATCACTCCGTGGAGCGCGGCTGTATTGCGCGGTTTTGGTTCGAATGCGTTTTTCGTCATTCTCTTTGCCGGATCGGCGCTGTTGTTTCGGAAGGCCGGACGTACCCAGTGTGCGCCCACTGTGGTCTAATCCCAACGAACTTGCGCTCGCTCTTCGCCGGAGTTCTCGTATTCGCGACGATGATCGTCGTCGGTGTCTGTCTACTCCGGTGGTTTCCTGGTACGCCGCCGCTCATTGTGGGTTGGTGGCGGCTGGGTTCAAGTCGAAGAGTTCGAAGATGAAGGGTCGCATTACTTCATTGAGCTGAACACCGGCACAAATTCGAGGGATTCGTAGCGGACCTTCAGATCGCGGGGAGTCCCATCGAACCCGAGCTGACCGCGCCACCGTTCGCCGAGGAAGACTTCCGGCAAGGAATCGTCCCGGAGGACGGTCAGATCATTCGCGACCGCACTTACGATGAATTGAGGCAACAGTTCGCCTCATCGAGCCTGAGGTAGCATGGCCACCAATGGCGACGAAGAACCGCACCGGCGTCGATGACGACATCGACGCTCTCTTTCAACTTTCCCTCGCTGAATTCACCTCCGCGCGCAATGCGCTCGCGAGCAGCCTGAAAAAGGCGGGACGAGCGACGGATGCCGAACGTGTGAGGTCGCTCGTGAAGCCGGCAGCGTCGGCGTGGGCGGTGAATCAACTCTATTGGGAGGATCCCGAGGCGATCGATGAGTTGGTCGCGATTGTGGAGCGCGCGCGGAAGGCGCAGACGGGCCAGCTCAAGAACGCGAACCTTCGCGAGCTTCTCGATGAAAAGAAACGGATGATGGCCGAGCTCCTCGAGCGAGCCACAACGATCCTCGACGCTGGCAGTCATGCCGCATCGCCCGAGGTCCTGCGTCGCGTCTCGGGCACGCTCGAATCGCTTGCGGTATGGGGCAAGACCGAGGGCGTCCCGAAAGCGGGCCGCCTCACCGCCGATCTCGATCCGCCGGGATTCGAGACGCTCGCGGCGGCGATGGGCGGAGCGAAAGTGGACTCCGCGAAGGTATTGCTGTTCCGCGCGTCCAAACCAGCCCACGATCCGGAGGCCGGGCGCGTCCGCGCACGCGAGGCGGCGCAAGCCGCCGAAAAAATGCTGCGTGAAGCGCGCCGCGACGCCGAACGCGCACAAAGCGCATTGACGAAATCCAACGCCCGCACCGCGGCGATCGAGAAGCAGAAGCAGGAGATCGAAGCGCGCTATGCCGAAGCGAAGGAGGAAGCGCGCGTGGCCGCCAATGAAGCGAAAAAGGCCGCACAGGCGGTCGCGGACGCCGAACGGTCTTTGGCTCGAGCGAAGGCCGACTTGGAGCGATAATGCAGACTGATGCCGGAGTGCGTGAGATCTCCGCTCGCCCGGATCGTCGCGACCATCATGCTCGCCCCGATGGCACTGTGGCTCCTCGGATTAGTGGGCGTTGCTGTACTCGGCGTTTCGCCGGATCCTACTGTAGCGCGTGATCCGTGTGTACGACCGTGCCGGCCGCACTGGAATCTCATCCGAACTGCGAGTAGAGTTCTGCGGAAGTGAGGAACGACGTATGTATCGATTGGGAATGGTCATCATCATCGGCTGCATCGCCACGGCGGCGGTCGCGCGAGATGCGACAAAAGAATTGGCAGTACCGCTGCGATTTGCGGCGCAAGAGAGCGTCGCCTCCAATTCCGCCGATTTACCCCCGGCCGTCATGGAGACTCCGGTCGTTCTGCGCGTCGAGGACGGGCGTGGACCGGATCCGATGACCATTGGTCACGGGACCAACGATGACGACGAACGATTTCCGATCCGCAGTTCGGTCGATGTGCTTCCGTTCATTTCCGACACCGCTAAACAGGTGGCCGGGGAATGGGGTGTCAAGCAAACGCCGGCTGCAGACCGAACGCTCACGTTGCGGCTGACGCGGTTCTACGTGGAAGAAAGCAATAAGGCCGTCGGGTCGATGTACGCCGCGGAGGTGAAGTTTGCGTACTCGATCGCCGACAAGGCGGGCAAGAAGCTTTACGAAGGTATTTCGTCGGGCAGCGCGCGTCGTTACGGGCGTGCGCGGAGCGCCGATAACTGCAATGAAGTCCTCAGCGACTCGCTGAAGGAAGCGCTCGCGAATGCGCTATCCGACGCGACTCTTCATACGGCATGGGTAACCGGCAAACCCGCGGCGTCCGGCGCGGCCGCCGCGACCTCCGAATCCGTCGAGGAGCGACTGCGAAAACTCGATGAGCTGTTGCAGAAGAAGCTCATCACCAAAGAGGAATACGACAAAAAGCGCGCAGAAATCCTCAAAGATCTGTAGTCATGCGTGATATGTGTGTACGACTGCGCCGGCCGGGAACGCTTTGACGTCGACCAATTTCAAATCCAGCGCTTGTGCAATGCCATTGAAGATCGGCATGCCTTCGCCCAAAGCCACAGGATGCGTGACCAAATGGTATTCGTCGATGAGGCCTGTCGCGATCAGGCTCCGCATGAATTCGGCGCCGCCATGCGCGAGGATCGGATTTCCCGGCTCGGATTTGAGCTGCCGGATTCCTTCGGCGAGATCGCCGTCGAAAACGCGTGAAGTCGGCCAGTACGACGCCATGTCCTGAAACGTCTTTCTGCCCATGATATGCACGCCGGCCGACTGGAGTAACGACACGACCCACGCCCTCGAAGCCTCGTCAGAGCTCTTGAAGATCCAATCGTTCTTTCCATTGGCAGTGGCGACAAAACCATCGAGCGAGAGCGACATCTTCATCATGAGCTTGCGCATCGCTTCATGGTATCCGAGCCGTCAGGTGAGTTGTTGGGCGAGGCCGAGGATGATGCCTTCGGGGCCGCGGATGAAGCAGAGGCGGTAGACGTCCTTGTATTGTGCGATTTCGCCGACGAGCTCCGCGCCGTGCTTGCGCAGGCGCGCGACGGTGTCGTCGACATCGTCGACGGCGAACATGATGCGGCGGATGCCCAACGCGTTCGACGGCGCGTTTTGCGGCTCGACTCGCACCGCGGGCGGCGTGTGGAACCTGCTTAGCTCGACCTTGCCGTGGCCGTCCGGCGTCCGCATCATGACGATGTCCGCACGGACATCCTGCAGCCCCACGACACCGTCGACCCACGGCCCCTCAACCGTCGTCTCGCCTTCCAGCTCCATCCCGAGCTCCGTGAAGAATGCTTTGGCAGCCTCGAGGTCCTCGACGACGATGAGAACGTTGTCCATCCGCTGAATCGCCATGACGCCGGAGCGTAGGGTCGGCGGGTCGGTGTGTCAATGGATTGCGGGGCGAAAATCGTTCGATTTGACGAACGATCCGTCCTCGCCACAATGGGCGTCATGCCTGAAGCCGATGACGTTCTGGAAATCCTGCGCTATTACCCGCAGATCTATCTCGCGTGTCACGTCGACCACGTCCGCGCGACGACGACGGAGTGGCAGCTCTCCGCGCACGACTCGTCGATCCTCGCGCATCTCGACACCTCCACACCCACCAGCCCCCGCGAACTCGCCCGCCACCTCGGCGTCCAACCGTCCACATTGTCCGCGGCCATTGCACGCCTCCAGGAGCTCGGCTACGTCAACAGTGAACCTGCAAGCTCGGACAAGCGGCGACGCGACCTGACGCTGACGACGCGCGGCGCAGAGGCTATGGCATCGACCTCAGTGCTCGATCGCGCGCGTGTCGCGGATTTACTCGGAAAACTCTCGCCGCAAGATCGCGCCGCGGCGGTCCATGGTCTATCGATTCTCGCACGCGCCGCGCGTGCATTGCAGAAAGAGGAGGAACAATGAAGATCGCGTTGATCATTGTTGGATTGCTGATTGTGGCCGCTGCCGCCATTGCGGCCATCGGCGCATTGCTGCCGCGAACGCATGAGGTGTCGCGGTCCGCCGTCCTGCCGGTGGGCGTCGCCAATGTCTATGACGTGATTGCGGATCGCGAGAAAGCGCCGGAATGGCGCATCGACCTCAAACGCGTGGAAATGCTCGGTCTACAAAACGGTCGCGTGCACTTTCGCGAACACGGCACGGATGGCAGTATTACGTATGAAATCGTGGAGGCGATCCCGGCCCACCGCTTTGTCACCCGGATCGTCGATCGCAACCTCGGCTACTCCGGATCGTGGACCTACGTCCTCGAACCGGAGGGCAGCGGCACGCGACTGACGATTACAGAAAAGGGCGAGGTCTCCAATGTCATCTTCCGGTTCATGTCGCGATTCGTCTTCGGCCATACCCGAACGATCGACACTTACCTCGCAGCTTTGTCCCGGCACCTGAAGCCGGCATAATGCGCAACCATGTCCCTCGACCCCATGCAACGATGCCTGGCTCTGCTGTACGCGCTTTCAGCGTCCAAATCGGCGCACCATGGGGGCCGATGAGCGTGCAGTCGTCCTCGAAAAACAAATTCGTGGTTCCGTTCGACATCACGCCAACCGGATCTGCCGGCGATTACGAAGTCCGTGTACGACGTTTCGGTGCTCCAGCATCCGGCAGTTCTTGCGAAGGCGCCGGAGTGAATTCCTCAACACGATATCGGATTTGAACCAGCCCGTCCTCGAAGTGCTCGACGGAGACCAACTGTAACGGCACGTGCCGCGGGCCCCGCTCAATCAACGGAATCCCGTCGCCGATGAACACCGGCACGACGCTGATGACGAATTCGTCGATCGCGTTCGCGTCGAGAAATGACGCGATGATCTCGCCGCCGCCCATCAGCCAAATGTCTTTGCCGGGTTGCGCGCGCAGGCGGCTCACGAATGAAGCGACGTCGTCGCTGACGAACTCCACCCCTGACGGTGCGTCCGCCGGCGCGGCGTGGCGGGAAAAGACGATCGTCCGGTCCTTCGTATCGAATTTCGCGCCGAGGCGGAGACTGGCCTCGTAGGTCTTGCGACCGAGGATCATTGTGTCGATCGTGCGCGTGAAGGCGTTCATGCCATAGAAGCCTTCGGGCGCCGGACGCGACGTCAGCCATTCGAGATCGCCGTCCGCGCGCGCGATGTACCCGTCGGCGCTGGCCGCGATATGGACGATGACTTTCCGATGATGCGTCACGGGCCTGCAGTGTCACGACCGGAGCGACTCGAGCAGTCCTCCGAGGTTCCAGGTGTCCCAGCCTTCGACGATCTTGCCGTCCTTGACGATCAGCCACGTCGTGCCGCGGACGTCGAACTCGCGATGGGACGCCTTGAACCCGAATCCCTCGCCTGCGTGTTTGCCCGTCGCGCGCCATCGGACGGCGGCGCGATCACCGTCGGCGATAACGTCCACCACTTCGATGTTCACGTCCGAGAGCGCGCTGAAGAACATCTTCTGCATCTCGCGGAAGCCGGCGGGACCGCGATACTCGCCGCCCTCCACGTGACCGTATGCGTCGGGCGCCATCAGCTCCTCGATCGCGGCGTCATTGCGACGGTTCCACACCTCTTCGAACCACCTGCGGCCCAACTCGCGCGCGTCCGGATGTACGGGCATAGTGCCTCCGGCGCGCATTGTACCGGACGCCACTTGCGTCGCCCTCGTCGCGTTTCGTATCCTGCATGCAGGAAGCCGTCGCGGCACACAGTGCCCGGCGGCTTTTGCATTTCTATGTGTGGGTGCGGCGGCGCCGCCTTCGCGCGCTGCGCCACGCTCCGAACGGTGTTCATTACAGCCGGTTATCCCGACCACGGCGTCATCTCACGTTCTTTCGTCTGCACTTAGCGCCATCGGCACACTCGACCGCGTCGACGAACGGCGCGTGAACGGCACGAGCATCGGCACGCGGCGCCGGTACTCCTCGTACGACGCGCCGTGCTCGCGGACGAGATCGCGCTCCTCGAATTGAATCGCGATCAGGATGTACGCGGTCGTCGCGATCGCGAACAGCAGGTGCGCGTATGTCATGTGCGGCGTCATCCAGAACGCGAAGAACCAGCCGACATACAGCGGATGCCGCACCAGCCGATACGGACCGGGCGTCCCAAACGTGAGCGTCGTGTACGGCTTGCCGCGCAGGAACAGCCACACCTGACGCAGACCGAAGAGATCGAAGTGATTGATGAGGAACGTCGACACGAGCACGAGTCCCCAGCCGAATGCGAACAGCGACAGCAGCACCGCGCGTCCCGCGGGATTCGCGACCGACCACACGACGCCGCCGAGGG
Organism: Thermoanaerobaculia bacterium; assembly: GCA_035276365.1. Taxonomy (GTDB): domain Bacteria; phylum Acidobacteriota; class Thermoanaerobaculia; order Gp7-AA8; family Gp7-AA8; genus QHVT01. Next base: position 4,325 of record DATELS010000375.1, on the reverse strand, counting down.
GACGCCAGAGCGCGAAGAGGACGATCAGCGCGACGCTCGAGAACAGCACGTACGTCGAACGCTCGAGGACCGGCGACACGACGCGCGTCCATCGGTCCTTGAACCAGCGTCGCGCCATCACGCTGTGCTGGATCGCGAACGCGCCGAGGAGCGCGGCATCGATCGCGATCGACACGGCAAGCGAGCCCACCGGCGCGCCATCGAGTTGCGTCGGCACCACGAAACCGCCGATGAAGCCGATCGCGTAAAGAAACGTCGCGAAGAAAATCGCGTAGCAGACCACTCCGTAGGCGAAGAATCCCAGTCGTTTGCTCATGACTCGCAACGTCGGTCGCGCGCGGCGACGCGGCCATGGGTGCGATGTCCCGGCCGCCGTACAATGAGCTCTCACGGTAAGGACAAATGTCCCACTCGCGCCAGCGCGTTCGCTTCCTCGAAACCGACGACGGCGTGAAGCTCGCCTGGGCGGAGTCGGGCACGGGTCCGGTGCTCGTCAAGGCCGCGAATTGGATGACCCATCTCGAGCTCGAGTGGGAGAGTCCCTTGTGGCGCCATTGGATCCGCTTCTTCAGCGATCACTTTCGCTACGTCCGCTATGACGAGCGCGGATGCGGACTCACGGACGGCGACGTCTCCGAGCTCTCGCTCGAACATTGGGTGAGCGATCTCGCGCGCGTCATCGACTCCGCGCACCCCAACGCCCCCGTCTCCCTCCTCGGCATCTCCCAGGGTGCGGCCGCGTGCATCGCGTACGCGGTGCGGTATCCCGAGCGCGTGTCGCGGATGGTGCTCTATGGCGGCTACGCGCGCGGCGCGTATCACCGCGGCAATCCGCAGGCGGAGCGCGAGTATCGCGTGATCGTTGAGGCGATCGAAATCGGATGGGGCAAAGAGAATCCCGCGTTTCGACAGCTCTTCACATCGCGATTCGTGCCCGAGGGGACGGCGGAGCAGCTCGAATGGTTCAATGAGATTTGTCGACGGACGACGTCCGCCGAAATCGCGTCGCGGCTGATGCAAATGCGCGCGAACATGAACGTCGTCGACTTGCTCGAGCACGTGCGCGTGCCGACGCTCGTGCTGCACGCGCGCGAGGATCACGTCGTGCCGGTTGCCGAGGGAAGATTGTTGGCGTCGGGAATCCGGGATGCGGAGTTCGTCGAGCTGCCGTCGAAGAATCACATCCTCCTCGCGGACGAGCAGGCGTGGCCGCGCTTTCAGGATGCAGTGCTCGATTTCTTCGGCGCGCAAGCGAGCGGTGAGAAGACTGTGTTCGCATCGCTCTCCCCGCGCGAGCGCGAGATCCTCGCGCTGCTCACGCAAGGACTCGGCAATGCCGACATCGGCGAGCAGCTCGCGATCTCGGAGAAGACGGTGCGCAATCACCTGTCGAAGATCTATGACAAGCTCGGCGTGTGGACGCGCGCGCAGGCGATGGTGTTCGCGCGCGATCACGCGTTTCAGGAGTGAGGAATGCCCCGGAGCGTGCTCATTTTCGCCGTCGCCTGCGCATGGTTCGCCACACGGCTGCGTGCTGCTGACGATCCCGTTCTGCAGCGCGCCCGCGAGTTGGCCGGAACGGCGGCGAAAGACTGTGGAGGATCGTCGCCGGGCGCCACCTCAGAGCCGTGCCTTGTCCGCGCATTTACGGACCATACGCCTGCATTTTGGGTGTCTCACACGCACAGCGCGATATCGCCCACGGCTTTGGCGTACGTGGTCGGCTCATCGGGAACGCTGACGTTGTTGACGCGCAATCGCCCGACCGACCGCCTCGACGAATATCGCTGCGTCGAACCAGTCGTAGTCCGCGCGTTTGGTAAACAGCGTCTTCGCTGTAAGGAACGGTACGTTGCGCCTGCCGGGTTTGACGAAACTCCATTCCGCGTCAGCGGCGACATCACTCCTCCGCAGCTCACTCAGGCGCTCACCGTTCCTTCGCGACTCTGTACGGTCACGCCGGGCACGAGTCTGAAGGTCGACTTCGTCGTAGGACGGGACGGAAGGGTACGGATGGTCGACATTCTGGGAGCGCCGGAGGACTGCGACGTTCCCGCCACTGCGGCCGCGCTGGAGAAGGTCGCATTCCGCCCTGCGACATTGAGCGGGTCACCCGTGACCGCTCTGTGGTTCATGATCGTTTGGAAAAACGAGTAGCGTGTGCCGTTGTGCTAGGCTTCAGCCCGCTTTGGAATTCATCGACCGCAACCTCCCCCGCCGCATCGATGGCTGGCACAGTCCCGCCCTCGGCATGGACATGCCCATCGTCTCGTATGGCGATCGCGGGCATCCGCTGCTTTTGTTTCCCACCGCCGCCGCGGACTTTCTCGAGAACGAGCGCTTCTTCCTCATCAAAGCCGTCGAGCCGGCGATCTTCGCGGGGCGGCTGCGCGTCTTCTCCATCGAAAGCATCAACCGCTTCGCGTGGATGGATCGCAAGCTGCCCGTCCCCGAGCAGGCGCGCCGGCAGGCGCTCTACTCGAAGTACATCGAAGACGAAGTCGTGCCGTACATCCGACATGCCGTCGGTGACGGCAATGCGCGTATCACCACGTCCGGCGCGAGCTTCGGCGCGTTTCACGCGATGAACACGATGTGCCGCCGTCCCGATCTCTTCGGCGGCACCATCTCCATGAGCGGCTTCTACGACCTCGGCCCCGACTATCTGAACGGCTACGGCGACGCGAACAGCTACTTCAACAATCCCGCGTCGTTCGTCCCCGGACTCGAAGGCGGATACCTCGACCTTCTGCGCAACCACTGCTCCATCATCATCTCGACGGGACAGGGCGCGTACGAGGCGCCGGACGCGTCGCGCCGCTTCTCCGAGATCCTGAAGTCGAAGGACATCCCGCACTGGCTCGACGTGTGGGGCTACGACGTCAACCACGACTGGCCGTGGTGGCGGAAGATGCTTCCCTACTACGTCGAAAAGCTCGGCTGGTGACGCGCGGCGTCGCGCGCGGTCCATGCGGCCGCCGCGGCGACGAGCAGCAGCACGACGAGTGCGCGCGGCCAGTACCACGCGTCCGTGTCGAGCGTGAGCGGCGTGCCCGCGAGCAGGCTGAGAGTCACGCCCGTCGCGACGCCGGTCAGCAATCCTGAGCGCACGATCGCGACGAGCACGAGCGCGAGATAGATCCCGGTCGCGGGAAGAAACATCCCGTACGCGACGAAGAACAGCGACAGCGCGAGATAGCCGCCGATCTTCGAGAACGCCTTGCGCGCGAGGAGCAGCGTGAACGCGATGCCGATCGGAATCTCGATCGCCTGCACGTGCGACACGAGTTGGTCGCCGAGGAAGATGGAGAGCGGCTGCACGCCATCGACGGAGGCGAAGAATCCGCCGATCGTGCCGGCGCGCAGGCGGATCATCGTCGAGATCCAGAACACTTCGTGCGCGAGGATGCCGAGGGCGATGCCGAAGAGGAGCTCGCGGGCGACCATCGCGTCGCGGAAGCGTCCGGCGAGAAGACGCGTCCAGCCGATGAGCGAGCGTGGCCAGAGGCGGCGCACGCCCGGCTCGAGCGCGATGTAGAAGAGCCAGAGCACGAGCGCCGACGCGCAGGCTTGTCCGAGGCCGCCGCTGAGGAGGCGCGCCTCTTCCTGCGGATCGGTCGCGTGATGCGCGGCGACGAACCATGCGACGAAGAGACACACGCCCGCGTACACCGCGACGCGCAGCGCGCCCACGCGATCGCCGCGGCCGCGGCGGAGACTGCGTCGCGCCGCGACGATCGCGGCAACGGTGGTGACGAGCATGAGCACGAGCTCGATCGTCTGCGAGACGAAGGTCGAGCTCGAGTTGCGCGTGGTGGTTCCGCGATCCGGCGTCGCGAGCGACGCGCCTGCTGCGCCTCCCGTGGAAAATGCGCGGTATTCGACGAGCGCGCCTTTCGCGTCGAGCACGATCACCGAGGCTCCCGGCACGAGCGGCGGATCGGTCATCGTCACGCGGCCGGTTTGAAAGATGAAGACGTCGTTCGATGGCTGCACGCTCTCGCGCGGTGTCATGCGCGACGGCGCGCGGCGGCTGACGAAGCGCAGCGTACCGGGCTTCGTCGAGCGGTCGAAGACGAACCAGTGCACTTCGTCCCGCATCTGCGCCGTCTCGCCCGCGTGCTTCGCGATCTCTTCCGCGCGATCGATGAACACCTCCGGCGGCTTGCGCAGCGTCGAGATCAGTCGCGACTGCGCCTGCCACGAGATCGCGATCAGTCCGATCACGATCGACGCGAACATCGCCATCGCGAGTCGTCGCGAGATCGCGCCCGTCTCCGCCGCGGCCGCGACCATCTCCGGCGACGGCGTCTCGCCCGCGGCCA
>DATELS010000374.1:0-2828 GCA_035276365.1 Thermoanaerobaculia bacterium | reverse complement strand
CGGGCGCCGGGGGCGACGGAGGGGGCTCCTCGGCCGCTGGGGCCTGCGCCGCCGGCCGGGGCGGGAGGGGCGGAGGGGCAACGGGCCGCTCGTTCGGCACGGGGGTGGGAACGCCGGGGCGAAGCCGGACGATGGTCTCGTCCACCGGCGACACCGGTGCATCGTCTCCGGGCTCGGACTCCGGCGGCGCCAGGCGCGCGCGCTCCGGGTCGGTCTGCGCCTCGGCGGCGACGATGGGCTGCTCGATGGGGGGCATGGCCTCCACCGAGGCCAGCACCTCGTTGTTGTCCACCACCAGCGTGCCCTCGTCCTCGCGGGGCTGCTGCTGCGGGGCGGCGGCGGTCAGCTTGGGAAGCGGGGCGCTCCGCACCACCGAGGGCGTGGAGGGAGGCGTGGGCACCGCGGCGAGGATCGGCCCGGTGGTCCGGGCGAGCACCGGGACGCCGACGCCGGCCTCGGTGAGCATCCCCTCCGGCGCCTTGATGTCGGCGTACTCCGCCATGCGCGCCCGCTCGCGCTCCACCTCCTCGGCGAAGGTGGACTTCATGTACTGCATCAGGTCCTTGCGGCTGAAGATGCTGTCCGAGGTGATGAGGAAGCGCTGCAGCTCGTCGGCGAGCTCGCTCGCGTACTGGAAGCGATCGGCCGGATCCTTCGCCAGCGCCTTGAGCACGATCGGCTCGAGATCGCCGCGCAGGACGCGCTCGAGCGCGACGGGCGTCGTCGCGCGCGCGGCCGCGATCTGCGCGCGGTCGCTCTCCTTCATCGACGCGTAATGCTGGCGCGGCGGCATCGTGTCGACGCGGGCGATGCTGAGCATGCGGTCGAGCAGCGGCTCGTCGGACTCGTACGGCTGCGTGCCCGCGAGCAATTTGTACAGGACGAGGCCGAGGGCGTAGACGTCGGCGCGGGTGTCGAGGTCGCCGCGCGTCGCGCCCGTCACCGCCTCCGGACTCAGATACGCGGGCGTGCCGACGATGCCGTCGCCGGTCGGCGCGGTGGAGCCGAGGGGATCGTCGAGCGCCTTCGCGACGCCGAAGTCGATGATCTTCGGTACGGGTCGCCCGTCGATGTCGACGACGAGAATGTTCGACGGCTTGAGATCGCGATGCACGAGGCTCTTCTGATGCGCGTGCTGCACGCCGTCGCACACGGGCAGAAAGAGCTCGAGGCGCTGTTCGATGGAGAGCGCGCGGCGGTCGCAGTAGTCGGTGATCGACTCGCCGTCGAGCCACTCCATGACGAAGTACGGATAGCCCTCCTCGGTCGTCCCGGCCTCGAACATCTGCGCGACGTTCGGATGTTGCAGCCGCGCCATCGCCTGCTGTTCGGCCTGAAAGCGCATGCGATCTTCCGCGCGCGAGAAAGCGGAGCGAATGACTTTGATCGCGACGTCGCGGCTGACCGGCACCTGCTGATGCGCGAGGAAGACGGTGCCCATGCCGCCTTCGCCGATCGAGCGGATGAGGTGATACGGACCGATGCGCTGCAGCGCGGTGATGGTGCGCGAAGGGACGTACGGCCGGTTGCGAACGGTCGGCTCGTCGGCCATCACATGCCTTCTTCCGGCGCGCCGGCGATGGTGTTGCGTCCCGCGCGCTTGGCTGCGTAGAGCGCGCGATCGGCGGCGTCGATCAACTCGTCGCGCGAATGGCGTCCGGCCATCGACGCGTATCCGATGCTGATGGTGACGCGTCCCTGTCCTTCATCGAAGGCGAAGCGCTCGTTCTCGATGGTGCGGCGCATGGTGTCGCAGAAGCACTCGACCTGATGCTCATCCACCTCGGGCATCACGAGCGCGAGCTCTTCGCCGCCGACGCGCGCGAACAGTTGCTCGCGACGCACGGCGCGTCCGATCACGTCGGCGATGCGCTGCAGGACGGCGTCGCCGGCAGGATGTCCGTGGCGATCGTTGATGGTTTTGAAGTGATCGATGTCGAGAAGCGCGAGCGAGAGACGCGCGCCGTAGCGCAACGCGCGCGCGACTTCGCGATCGAGGAACTCGAGGAAGTAGCGCTTGTTGGCGATGCCGGTGAGGCCGTCATAAATCGTGAGGCGATAGATCTCTTCGTGAAAGAGCGACTCGACGTTGCCGCCGGCGATGTATTTGAGGATCGCACCGCCGACGCGAATGAGATCGCCGTTGCGCAGCGGAAACTCGCCGCGGATGTCGGTGCCGTTGACCTGCGTCCCGTTCATGCTGCCGAGGTCGGAGAGCGTCCAGCCGGAGTCGGAGAGGAAGAGGCGCGCGTGTTGGCGCGAGACGTCGAAGAGGTCGAAGGGAATGGTGCTCGACGGATCGCGGCCGATGGTGGTGTCGCCGGTGAGCGCGAAACGCTGCCCGAGGACGGGACCGCCGTAGATGACGACGAGGCAAGCCTCCTCCGGCGCCGCATCGACGAACGGCAACGCCCGTCGCGTGATCTCTTCGCCCATGGTCGGAAGTGAGGGGATTATACGGGCAGGGCGGCGAGCACCGCGCGCGCCTTGGCGAGCAGTTGCACGATCTGATCTTCACGCACGACTCCGTCGCGGATCGAGTGCAAGCCGCCGAGCAACTCCTCGTAAACAGGGAAATGCCGGGACAGATACAGATACTCAGCCGAATATCCCATCGCGCCTTGGATGCCGTCGCGTTCGCAGATTTCGCCGGCGATCGCGCGAATCTTCTCCAGCACGGACGTGAACTCTTGAATGGTGGCCGGTGACGCCTGTTCGGACGGATGCACGACAAACGCGTTGATGAAGAGTTGCTCGGCAATCTTCATAAGCTCCGCTGCCATCGCGGCGTCGGACTTTCCGTCTTCGTGCTGCGCGGCATTCCGCGC